>CALRZB010000072.1:0-10911 GCA_943372555.1 Chryseobacterium gleum
CGACTTAGTTGTAATGCTCTTTTGGAATGACATCAACAACGCTGGCAATACAATCAAATTCGTAAACATCGCCACCAATAAAGTTACAGCAGTCAATACACCTAACGCTCTTGTTCCTTCAAACTCAGAGGCTGCGAAACATCCAAATCCAAACAACAATACAAGCGAAGTATAAACCATGCTTGCACCCGTTTCACGAATGGCAAGCAAGGCACTTTCCTTAATCTTCCAATTGTGAACTTTCAACTCTTGACGATACTTCGCTAAATAGTGAATGGTGTTGTCTACTGTTATACCCAAAGCTATACTAAATACCAATATAGTCGACGGTTTCAAAGGGATGTTTGCAAATCCCATGATGCCCGCGGTCATGATTTGTGGAATAATATTCGGCACAAAAGAAATGATTACCATTCTTGCACTCCAAAACATGATAGCCATCAGTATGGAAATAATACCTATTCCGAAGAGCAGGCTGCTGAACAAATCACTCAACAAATAATTCGTGCCCTCCAAGAAGATTATACTTGTCCCAGTCAAAGTTACATGATACTTCTCTGGAGGAAAAATGCTGTCAATTTGCGGTTTGATATCAGTCATCAAACGATCCATTTCTTTTGTTCCGATATCCGCAACCTGAGCCGTAATTCGCGTCATCGTCTTGATGCTATCCAAGAATGATTTCTCCATTCCACGCGACTTATAGTCATTCTGCAAGTAAGGACCTATAAAGCTTTGCTCATTTCTTGAAATAAGGGTGTAATACTCTGGATCACCGCCATAAAATGCTTGTTTGATAAACTTACCTGCATCTGCTATCGATAAGGTTTTGGAGAACGGATGAATTGTGGTATCGCCCAGGTCCAATTGATAGTCGTGCAATAATGTTTGCAGCTCATCAATTTTGGCTAAGTTTTTATCCTTTGTAATCTGACCTTTTTTCTTCCCGTCAACCATGATTTCAAATGGCATAACACCATTGAAATTATGCTCAAACCATTTCAAATCTGTAATTACACGATCATCATCCGGCAAATCATCTACAATATTCCCGGTAGTGTGAATCATGGTAATGCCATAAATACCGAGGGCTACCAAAATACCTGTGGTTACATATACCAGCTTTCTGCGGTAACTCACAAGTCTTACCAAACTATCCAATACTTTTTCGAGCCACGGAGAATTCAGGTGGCCCAAATGTTTTTCGGTAGGGGGAGGAAGGAAACTATAAACAATAGGGAAAATCAATAATGACAAGAAAAATACAGCCATTGAATTGATTGTTGCAATTACCCCAAAATGTTTCAAAATGTCACTAGATGTGAAAATGAACGTAGCGAAACCAACTGCTGTTGTGGCATTGATCATGAAAGCGGCTGCCCCAGCTTTTTGAACCACTCGAGCCAAAGCACGAGTCTTATTTCCATATCGTTGATACTCCTGATGATACTTCGTTACCAAATAAATACAGTTAGGAACACACGTCACAATCATCAGAGGAGGCATCAATCCCATCAAAGCCGTAATCGGATAATCAAATAGGGCAATACTTCCCATAGCCACCACTACAGCCACCACCACCACTGTCATTACCACCACCATCACTTTTACACTCCTAAAGAAAATATACAAGAGAAGCATACAAATCAAAGCCGACAATGCCGTGAAATATTTTAGCTCTGCCTTGATTTTGGTCATCATTTCAGTCCGAATAAAAGGAAGTCCGGATAGATAGGTCTTTACTCCAGTGTCTTCAGTGAATTTGTTGCATAAATTCACAATTTGTTCTACTGCATCACCGCGGTCTTCACTGTTAAATAGCTCAGAGTTAACGAATACCATCATCAAACCCGCATCAGTGCTATCATTGAATAATAATCCTTGGTAGAATGGAAGGCTATAGAGTCGATCGCGTATGCTATCAACCTCTTCTTGAGTGGAAGGCATCTGTTTGGCAAGTTGCTCAAAACGAAAGCGTTGATTTGCAGTGTCCTTTAATAATGTGTAGCAGTGTGCTGTTGAAAATATGGAGTCAACCGAACTTTTTTGCTGCCCTTCAACAGATACCTGAACTTTCTTCAAATCCGCGCCTAATTGCTTCCATTTTGTAAAATTTTCTAATTTCCAAATGGCTGGATCGCGATATCCAATGACCAAAACATTGCCATCTTCCGAAAATTGTTTCACGAAATTTTCGTACTCAATATAAGTACTATCGTCTTTTGGAAGGATTCCTCCGAACTTATAACTCATTCTAACGAATTGAGCTTCATAGGCCATAAAGGCTGTGAAGACAATCATGATTGCTGCTATCGGCAATCGGTATCGTAGAATGTTTGCTCCTATTTTACCCCACATAGTTTTGAAATCAGGTACAAATAAAAGATATAAGCTTGAATTGCTACTATTTTTAATCACGTGTTGTATACAATATACTTTATATACATTTGCCCCACTTTTTAAAACCAACAAAACATGTCAAGTAAATATCAAGCTCAGGTAGATGCATTCATGACGAAAGTCAAAGCATCAAATCCTAATGAGACTGAATTCCTGCAAGCTGTGCATGAAGTTGCTGAAGCGGTGATTCCATACATGGAAGAACACCCAAAGTACAAAACAGCAAAAATCCTGGAAAGAATCGTTGAGCCAGAGCGCACGCTCATTTTCCGTGTGCCATGGGTTGATGACAAAGGTGAAATTCAAGTAAACCGCGGTTACCGCGTTGAATTCAACTCTGCTATCGGACCTTACAAAGGTGGTCTTCGTTTCCACCCAACTGTAAACCTATCAGTATTGAAATTCTTAGGTTTCGAACAAATTTTCAAAAACTCTCTTACTACTCTCCCAATGGGTGGTGGTAAAGGTGGTTCTGACTTCGATCCAAAAGGAAAGAGCGATCGTGAAGTAATGGCTTTCTGCCAAAGCTTTATGTCTGAATTGTCTCGCCACATTGGCGCTGATACAGACGTTCCTGCTGGTGATATCGGAGTAGGTGGACGTGAGATCGGATTTATGTTCGGTCAATACAAGCGTCTTCGTAACGAATTTACTGGTGTACTCACTGGTAAAGGTCGCAACTGGGGCGGTTCTTTGATCCGTCCTGAAGCTACTGGTTACGGTACAGTTTATTTCGCTCAAGAAATGCTTGCAACAAAAGGACAAAACTTCACAGGTAAAACTGTTGTTGTTTCTGGTTCTGGTAACGTAGCTCAATACGCTATCGAAAAAGCAACTCAACTTGGAGCTAAAGTAGTTACTGCTTCTGACTCTTCTGGATACATCTACGATGCTAATGGTATCGATGCTTCTAAACTTGCATTCCTTATGGAATTGAAAAACGAGAAGCGCGGTCGTATCAAAGAATACGCTGATAAATTCGGTTGCGATTTCGTTGAAGGCAAAACACCTTGGGGTGTGAAGTGCGATATCGCTCTTCCTTGCGCTACTCAAAACGAATTGAATGGTGATGACGCAAAAACGCTCGTTTCTAACGGATGTATGTGCGTTGCTGAAGGTGCTAATATGCCTTCTACTCCTGAAGCAGTTGAGGTATTCTTGGATAAGAAAATTCTTTTTGCTCCTGGTAAAGCTTCTAATGCTGGTGGTGTTGCAACTTCAGGTCTTGAGATGTCTCAAAACTCACTTCGTTTGTCTTGGACTCGCGAAGAGGTAGACGAGCGTCTTCACAATATCATGAAGAGCATTCACGCTGCTTGCGTGAAATTCGGTACAGAAGGTGATTCAGTAAACTACGTGAAAGGTGCGAACATCGCAGGTTTCGTGAAAGTTGCTGACGCTATGATCGATCAAGGTGTTGTTTAATCAACTCCCAAAATATTCTCAAAAAGCCCTGCAGAAATGTGGGGCTTTTTCTTTGAGGGTTGATGTATAATGTCTGATGGTTGATTCTTTATGTCTGATGGATAATGTCTGATGGTTGATGGAATTTTTTTAAAAGTAAGCATTTTCGAAAAAAAAATAGCTACTTTAGTTGAACCTTAACTAGTTGAATTAGCTATGAAAAAATTACTGCTGCTCTTCTGTGCGATTTTTTCTGTCGCACTTGCCCTGAATGCCCAGACTCAATTTTGGACTGAAGATTTTGGATCGGGGTGCAATTCTGGTCTACAAATAAACTCTTTTACTAGTATTAACGGAACATGGGTAGAGACTTCCACAGGAACAAACGCCTCTGGTGCAAACGCATGGTTCGTTAGTGCGGAAGAAAACGGAAATGCCGCTGGACAATGTGGAAGCGGATGCGGAAATGATAGATCACTTCACCTTGGTGCTCTCAACTCTGCCTTAGGCACAGATCTCGGAGCAGCCTATTATGAAGGACTTGCCGGTTTTTGCGGTTTTTTCCCTTGTGGAGCAACAGACAAGCGCGTCGAATCGCCGTCTATCAATTGCTCAGGACTTACTGATGTAACCATAGAATTTAACTACATCGAAGGCGGTAATGCCATTGATAATGCTACGCTTTGGTATTACAATGGGAGCGCGTGGTCGCAACTAGCAGATATGAATAAAACCTTCTCGGGTTCTTGCGCCCCTCAAGGACTTTGGACAGAATTTTCCGCATCGTTGCCCGCTTCGGCAAACAACAATCCAAACATTAAAATCGGATTCAGATGGATTAATAATGACGATGGCGACGCTACGGATCCAAGCTTTGCTGTAGACGACATTGTTCTTAGTCATGCTGATAGCGGCGATAACACTCCTCCAATAGTAACTTGCCCACCTTCGGATGCACAAAACGTAGGAAACAATTGTCAATTCATTTGCCCAAATTATACCCTGCAAGCAAGCGCCATGGATAATCTAGATCCTTCTCCATTGCTAAGTCAAGTTCCTGCAGCTGGAACAGCACTAGGAATGGGCACTACAGTGATATCAATCACCGCTACCGACGCTTCAGGCAATGAAGCAACATGCACTTTTGAAGTTTTTGTCATGGACGAAACTCCGCCGACCATTACTTGTCCATCAAGCGTAAATGCAATCTCTACGAACTTCACAGACGCTTCTATCGACATGCAATTGCCCCTAGTTGCAGATAATTGCGGAGTTGATTTCTTTGAAAATAATTTTAACGGCTCTAACAATGGAGATGGCACGTATCCTATCGGAACCACTCTCGTGGAATGGACGGTTTATGATTTGTCCGGTAACTCGACTTCGTGCACTACTAATGTTGTCGTGATTCCTGAATTGAATGAAAACTGTTGTCCGGGAGATTTCAATTGTGATGGAGTGATTGGTATTGCTGACCTTCTCATATTTGTAGGAGATTTTGGCTGTCTTTCAGGATGTATTGCCGACCTCAATGGTGATGGTATTACAGGTGTAGGCGACCAACTCATTTTTCTCAATCTTTTCGGGACCTACTGCAATTAATTTATAGGTTCGTTAACATACTCATGCATTCCTTATCCTCTAGTTTAGTATATTTGCACGAATTTATTTGAATCGTAAATTCAAACGTTCATGTCTTATTTGTCAGAAAAACTTGTAGGTGAAGGACTTACCTACGACGATGTGCTACTCGTTCCTGCGTACTCGCAGGTGTTGCCGCGCGAAGTCTCCATCAAGTCCAAATTTTCCAGAAATATTGAACTTAACACCCCGATTGTGTCCGCTGCTATGGATACAGTAACTGAGTCTGCTATGGCTATTGCTATGGCTCGCGAAGGAGGAATTGGTGTTATTCATAAAAATATGAGTATCGCTGCTCAAGCCGCTGAAGTCCGAAAGGTGAAGCGTTCCGAAAGCGGTATGATCCAAGACCCTGTTACCCTCTCTGAAGCAGCTACAGTAGGAGATGCTCTTCAATTGATGGCCGAGAATAAAATCGGTGGTATTCCTGTTGTAGATGAAAATGGTATTTTAAAAGGTATTGTTACCAATCGAGATCTTCGTTTTGAAAAGATCAATAGCCGCCCTATCGTTGAGGTAATGACTTCTAAAAACATTGTAACTACCGATAAACCAAAGGATGTTGCCGCTGCTGAAGCTATTCTTCAAGAAAGAAAAATCGAGAAACTACCCGTGGTAGATGCCACTGGAAAGCTGGTTGGTTTGATTACATACAAAGACATAATGAAACTACGCAGGTACCCAAATTCTTGCAAAGATTCATTCGGTCGCCTCCGTGTTGCTGCCGCTGTTGGTGTGACTCACGACACCATGGATAGAGTAGAAGCCCTTGTGAAAGCCGGAGCAGACGCTGTAATCATTGACACAGCCCACGGACATTCCGCAGGTGTTATCCGTACCCTGAAAGAGGTTAAAGCTAAGTTCGGTACTCAAGTGGATGTTGTGGTTGGAAATATCGCAACGGCTGCCGCAGGACTTGCGCTTGCTGAGGCAGGTGCGGACGCAGTGAAAGTTGGAATTGGACCTGGTTCTATCTGCACTACGCGCATCATTGCTGGTGTAGGCGTACCTCAGCTAACAGCTGTAATGGATGTTGCCCAAGCATTATTACCCCTAGGAATACCTGTAATCGCAGATGGTGGTATTCGCTATACCGGCGATATCTCTAAAGCCCTCGCTGGCGGCGGTTCTACCGTTATGGTAGGCTCAATGCTCGCAGGAGTTGAAGAATCTCCCGGCGAAACAATCATCTACGAAGGAAGAAAATTCAAGTCATACCGCGGAATGGGGTCACTAGAAGCTATGCAACATGGCTCTAAAGACCGTTACTTCCAAGATGCGGAGGATGATATCAAAAAACTGGTACCAGAAGGAATCTCCGGTCGTGTCCCTTATAAAGGTCTCGTTCAAGAGGTGATGTACCAGGTGATTGGCGGACTCAGAGCTGGAATGGGATACTGCGGAGCAGCTACCATTAATGATCTCCAACAAGCCAAATTTATTCGAATAACCAATGCCGGAATAAAAGAAAGCCACCCACATGATGTAATGATAACGCGCGAAGCGCCGAATTACAGTCACAAGTAGGGCGAGATTTCGTTTAGTGGTATTACATTTGCCTGCCTTAAGAAAAAAAAACGTTTTATCATTATGAAGTTGCTTAACCTTTTTATTATGATGGTGGTGCTCTCTTGCGCATCCCTAAATGCTTTTTCTCAAAATAAAAAAGCGACAATCCTCACTATCGATGGTGAGTCTATCACGCTCGAAGAGTTTGATAACATCTTCAGAAAAAATAATCGTGATAGCGTAATCACCCAAGCGTCTTTAGATGAATACATGCAGTTGTTCATCAACTTTAAACTTAAAGTAAAGGAAGCTCGCACTCTTGGACTCGATACAGTAGCCAAGTTTAAAACCGAATTAGAAGGCTACCGCGCCCAATTGGCTCGCCCGTACCTTACAGACACAGACGTCCTCAACGAATTAATGCACGAAGGCTATGATCGATTGAATCAAGAAATTCATGCTAGCCATATTCTTATTAAATGCGATCCTAATTCGTCTCCAGAAGACACTTTGAAAGCATTCAACAAAGCAATGGATATTCGCAACCAAATTCTAAATGGCTCTGATTTTACCATCGTAGCTAAGGATAGAAGTGAAGACCCAAGTGCAAAAGAAAATGGCGGCGACCTTGGCTATTTCACAGCATTCCAAATGGTGTACCCTTTTGAAGATGCAGCCTACAAAGCAAATACTGGCGATCTTACAATGCCTGTTAGAACCCGCTATGGTTATCATATCATCAAAATCATCGACAAGCGCACTGCACGCGGAGAAATCCACGTTGCGCACATCATGATCAAAGAAAAGAAAGAAGAAGGCGGCGCTGCTAATGCTGAAGCAAAAGCAACTGAAATCTACCAAAAGCTTCTTGCTGGAGAAAAATTCGATGACATAGCAGCTAAATTTAGCGATGATGGAAGCAGCGCGAAAAAAGGCGGTGAACTTCCATGGTTCGGTACAAACAAAATGGTAATCGAATTTGAAGAAGCTTCTTTCGCATTGAAAAATGATGAAGAAATCTCAAAACCTTTCAAAACTTCCTACGGTTGGCATATTGTAAAACGTCTTGGTTACAAGCCTGTCGCTTCATACCAAGAAATGGAAAAAGAAATCAAAGGAAAAGTTTCGAAAGACCAACGCGCTGAAAAAACAAAAGCTTCTTTTGTTGCTAAACTTAAAAAGCAATACAATTTCTCATACAACCAAGATGTGGCGAATCTTATCGCTGCAAAAGCGGATACCAATGTGTTTAATGGTACAATGAAATTGAAAAAGAAGGAATTGAAAATGGTGCTTTGCACTGTTGATGGTAAATCCTACAAAGTGGCTGATTTCCAAAAATCAATTACTTCTAAAATGAGAGTGAAAACAAAGCAAACTCCAGCAGAATATGTGTTGGAAGAAACCAAAATGTTTGCTGAAAATTCTCTGCTGAAATATGAGGATAGCAAATTGGAAGGCAAATACGATGCGTTCCGTCTGCTAATGAACGAATACCGCGAAGGCATTTTGCTTTTCGAACTAACCGACCAAAAGGTTTGGACAAAAGCCGTGAAGGATACAACAGGACTTCAGGCTTACTACAATACAAATAAGTCAAATTACATGTGGCCAGAAAGAGCAGAAGTGGCAATCTATTCTTGTGCAACTGCTGATATTGCAAACAAGGTGAGAATGATGCTTTCTGAAGGTGCTGACAATGTAAAAATTGCCAACGAAATCAATAAAGACACGCAACTTAACCTTCAAGTCGAAGAAGGTTTATTTGCTAAAGAAGACAAGGATATTCTTTCTCAAGTGGAATGGAAAGCGGGCATCAGCCAAAATATCAACTATAACGACCAAGTTGTTATCGTTTTAGTCAAAAATGTTGTAGCTTCAACTCCAAAGAAATTGTCAGAATCAAAAGGTTTGGTAACATCTGACTACCAAACTTACCTTGAAGAGCAATGGATCAAAGAATTGAGAGCGAAATACAAATTCACGATAAATCAAGATGTCCTTCATTCTATAAAGTAATTTGAAAAACATCCTCTGCATAGCGGCTATTATTTTTGCGTTTGCCTGTAACAATAAGGCAGACTCAGACGCCATAATAGCACAAGTGGGTGACAAAGTGCTTTATCTAACCGAACTTCAAGATATCATTCCGGATGATTCGTCTCCTGAAGATAGTTTGATGCTGGCTGAGAAATATGTGAAGGATTGGATCGTAGATCAGGTAGTAGTTAAAAAAGCGGAAGAGAATCTTTCAGAGGAACAAAAGAACTTTGAAGAACTCATCGAGAATTATAGAAAAACGCTTTTGACATACTCCTACGAGCAAGAACTCGTTCGCCAACAATTGGACACTAACGTGTCTAATGAAGAAATTGAAAAGTATTACAATGATAATATTCAAAATTTCGAACTGCGAGACTACATCGTCAAAGTAAAGTTTTGTGCACTTGCTTCGGATAGCAAAGATTTGAAACAACTGAAAAAGTTGTTCTATTCTTCAGATCCTAAGGATTTTTTGAAGTGGGAAGCGCTCTGCATTGAAAAGCAAGCAAGCTATTACATCGATGAAGATCATTGGATGCTTTGGGAAGACCTAGTAAAGAAAATTCCAATTGAAGTTTTTGATGTGGAATCTTTCCTTACAAGAAACAAAAGTGTAGAAGTTGAGAAAAATGGAAATACGCATTTTATTGCATTTTTAGATTATCAGCTGAGCGGAAGCCGTTCTCCCCTAAGTTTTGAAAGAGAGCGAATCAAAGCCATGATTATTAATAAAAGAAAATTGGATCTCATCTTTAAAATGAAAGAAGACTTGTATCAACAAGCTGTTTCAAATAATGAGGTAGAGAACTACTTAAATAAAAAATGAGAAAATTACTTTTCGTCCTTTTCCTGTTCCCTTCGATGCTTTTTGCTCAAGGTGAAATGGTAGATGAAATTATTGCTGTTGTAGGCGATGAAATCGTTCTTCATTCAGATGTGCAGTCGGCTATCCTTGAAATGACTCAAGGCAAAACAACCAATATTAGCGCAGAAGAAAGATGCAAAGTAGTAGAAACTCTCCTTTATCAAAAACTTCTTCTCAACCAATCTAAAATCGACAGCGTCGAGGTTTCGGATGCGGAAGTAGATCAACAAGTTTCTCGTCGTTTGGATTATTTCGTTCAAATGTTTGGTAGCACCGAGCAATTCGAACAATACTACGGTAAGACCACAGCTCAAATGAAAGAGGAATACTTTGATATGATCAAAGACCAATTGCTCGTGCAAAAGATGCAAGGTGAAATCACCAAGGATGTTAAAGTGACGCCTTCAGATGTGATGAAATATTACGATTCTGTTCCTAAAGATTCACTCCCTCTTATCAATGAACAACTGAAATATTCTCAAATCGTCATTGATCCTGAAATGCGAGAATCAGAGGTACAACGCACAATTTCGATCATGGACTCCCTGCGTTTGGCTGTAATGAACGGAAAAACGTCGATGACTTTGGTTGCTGCTAAATTCAGCGAAGATCCAGGTTCTAAATACAAAGGCGGTTGCTACCCACTTCAAAGAAAAGGTTCATTCGTTCCTGAGTATGAAGCTGCTGTTTTCAACACTCCTGAAGGCTCCTACACTCCAGTTTTCAAATCTGAATACGGATATCACTTCGTAAAAGTGGTGGAGATACGCGGTGATTTTTATGAGGCTTGTCACGTATTAGTTTCACCAAAAGTCTATCCCGAAGACTTGGATATGGCAAAAATTAAATTGGATTCGCTAGCAAGTGAATTACAGAATGGCAATATCAAATTCAAAGATGCTGCTGTGAAATACAGCACAGATAAGGATACAAAGAATCAAGAAGGTCGTGTTACGGATTCCTATATCGGAACCAAGCACAGTGTTGCTGATCTTGATCCAGAGACGAATTTGGTTCTGATGAATCTAGAAGTTGGTCAAGTTTCAGAA
>CALRZB010000073.1:0-10910 GCA_943372555.1 Chryseobacterium gleum
ACAAGCTCTTCAAGCTCGGTAAGGGATTTCTTTCCAAAGTTACGGAACTTTAACAAGTCGTTCTTATTGAAAGAAACGAGGTCGCCAAGAGTTTCGATATCAGCAGCTTTCAAGCAGTTAAGTGCTCTAACGCTAAGATCCATATCAACCAATTTGGTTTTAAGGAGTTGGCGCATGTGAAGAGAACTTTCGTCGAATTCTTCAACTTCTTTTTTAGCTTCTGTTTCAAGCGTGATACGCTCGTCACTGAATAGCATGAAGTGGTGAATAAGAACTTTAGCAGCTTCTTGAAGTGCATTTTTAGGAGTGATAGAACCATCACCTTGAATTTCCAAGATCAACTTTTCATAGTCAGTCTTTTGTTCAACGCGGTAGTTTTCTACACTAAATTTCACGTTACGGATAGGAGTGAAAACCGAGTCGATGAAGATCGTTCCAACAGGGGCGCTGTTAGTTTTGTTTTCTTCAGCTGGACGGTATCCGCGGCCTTTTCCGATAGTAAGTTCGATACGTAGTTTTACTTTAGAATCCATGTTACAGATCACTAGATCTGGGTTGAGTACTTGGAATCCTGTAGTAAAGTTGCTAATATCTCCAGCTTTGAATTGATCTTGGCCTGTGATATTAATAACTACTTTTTCGTAATCTGTATTTTCGATTTGACGTTTGAAACGAACTTGCTTAAGGTTAAGGATAATTTCAGTTACATCTTCAGTAACACCTTTAATTGAGCTGAATTCGTGATCAACACCATCAATTTTGAGGGAGGTGATGGCAAAACCTTCGAGAGAAGACAAAAGAATTCTACGAAGTGCATTACCAACAGTGATTCCAAAGCCCGGTTCGAGGGGGCGGAATTCGAACGACCCTGCAAAGTCGTTGCTTTCCAGCATCACAACCTTATCCGGTTTTACGAAATCGAGTATAGCCATTGAGTGGTTATTTAATTTTTGATGGATTACTTAGAGTACAACTCGACGATAAGTTGTTCCTTGATATTTTCAGGGATTTGCACACGCTCTGGGTGGCTGATGAAGATACCTTGCTTATCAGCATCGTTCCAGTCCAACCAATCGAATTTCTTACGATTAGCTAGGGCAAGAGTGATTGCTGGCAAAGACTTGCTACGTTCACGAACAGCTACACGGTCACCTGGGCGAAGTTGGTATGAAGGGATATTCACAACATTTCCGTTAACAGTGATGTGGCTATGTGACACGAGTTGACGAGCAGCCATACGAGAAGTTGCAACTCCAAGACGGAATACAGTGTTATCGAGGCGTGATTCACAAAGTGCAAGAAGGATCTCACCAGTTACACCTGGACGAGCAGAAGCCTTTTTGTAGAGGTTTGAGAATTGACGCTCAAGAATACCGTAAGTATACTTAGCTTTTTGCTTTTCAGCAAGCTGAGTAGAGTATTCCGATTGTTTCGCACGTTTTTTATTTGGTCCGTGTTGTCCAGGAGGATAATTGCGTTTTTCTAATGCTTTATCCGGTCCGTAGATTGCTTCACGAAACTTACGAGCGATTTTGGTTTTTGGGCCTATATACCTAGCCATTTCTTAATGAGTTGTCTTGTTCTTGAAATTAGATTCTTCTTGCCTTCGGAGGACGGCAACCGTTGTGAGGTAGTGGTGTTGTGTCCACGATCTCGGTCACTTCTACACCTGTACCATGGATGGTACGGATAGCAGATTCACGACCGGCACCAGGGCCTTTCACGTATACCTTTACTTTACGAAGACCTAGGTCGTAGGCTTCTTTAGTAGCCTGTTCAGCAGCGAGCTGAGCAGCATACGGAGTGTTCTTTTTTGAGCCTCTGAATCCCATTTTACCAGCAGATGACCATGAGATCACTTGACCAGAATTGTTGGTAAGGCTGATGATGATATTGTTGAATGTAGACTGCACGTGTGCTTGTCCTACTGCTTCAACAACAACATTCTTCTTTTTCTTCTTTTCTACTTTAGCCATGACTATTTTGCTTGAAGGCTATTTATTATTTAACGGCTTTTTTCTTGTTCGCAACAGTCTTACGTTTACCCTTACGAGTACGTGAGTTGTTCTTAGTGGATTGACCACGAAGCGGAAGGCTTGAACGGTGACGAACACCACGGTAACAACCGATGTCCATAAGACGCTTGATGCTCGTTTGAACTTCAGAACGGAGAGCACCTTCAACTTTTACTTCGTTGGTGATCATACCACGGATTTTTGACAAATCGTCATCATCCCATTCTTCAACTTTCTTGTTTACATCAATACCGTTTGTAAGTAGAATTCGACGAGCAGTGCTGCGTCCAATTCCGTAGATGTACGTGAGGCCAATTTCACCTCTTTTTTTACGCGGTAGGTCAATACCTGAAATCCTTGCCATTTTTCGATATATGGTTAGTTACCCTTAAACTAAGGGAAATTTTTATCCTTGTCTTTGTTTGAACTTTGGGTTCTTCTTGTTAATTACGTAGAGCTTTCCTTTTCTGCTTACGATTTTGCAATCAGCGGAACGCTTCTTTAACGATGCACGTACTTTCATGGTCGTTCAAATAATTTATTTATAACGGAAGCTAATTCTTCCTTTAGTCAAGTCATATGGAGACATTTCAACTTTTACTCTGTCTCCAGGTAAAATGCGGATGTAGTGCATTCTCATTTTACCGGATATATGGGCAATGATAACGTGTCCATTCTCTAGTTCAACGCGGAACATTGCATTTGACAATGCTTCCACGATAACTCCATCTAACTCAATTGACGTTTGTTTTGCCATATATTATTTCAAGCTTAGCGCTTGTTCAATCAATTCAAAAGTTGATAAAATCTCAGCCTTGTTCTTTCTTACTACAATTGTATGCTCGTAGTGTGCACTTGGTTTTCCGTCTGCAGTTTGGATGGTCCAACCATCTTTCATTTGCTTAACGTTTTTTGTTCCGAGGTTAATCATTGGTTCAATTGCTATCACCAATCCCTCTAGCATTTGCATGCCAGTACCGCGGCGGCCGAAGTTTGGAACTTCAGGAGCTTCGTGAAGGCTTTTACCAACACCGTGTCCAACAAGTTCACGAACAACACCATAACCATTTGCTTCAGCGAAGGATTGAACGGCATAACCGATATCCCCTATTCGCTTTCCTGCTATAGCCTGTTCGATTCCGAGGTAAAGAGACTCTTTTGTTACATCGAGTAGCTTTTTAACCTCTGGGCTCACTTCTCCTACAGGAAAAGTATAAGCCGAATCTCCCCAGTATCCGTCTTTGAGTACTCCAATATCAACCGACACAATGTCGCCCTCGTTGAGAGGAGCATTGGTTGGGATACCGTGTACAACGGCACTGTTAATGCTAGCACAAATTGAGTTAGGAAAACCGCTATATCCTAGAAACCCAGGGTAAGCATTGTGATCCTTAATAAACTCCTCAGCTCTTTTGTCTAGTTCCAAGCAGGTAATGCCTGGTCTAATCATAGAAGCTAATTCAGCTAATGTTTTTCCAACAAGTAAAGAACTTTCTCTGATGAGCTCTATCTCATCATCGGTTTTATAAACCGGCTTATTCACGCTAATGATTAAGCTGTATATCCGTTTCCTACTCCTGTAGTTACTCGACCTCTAACACGTCCTGATTTCATCAGACCATCATAGTGACGAGAAAGCAGGTGACTCTCAATTTGTTGTAACAAATCAAGGATCACACCTACAGTAATAAGTAATGAAGTACCACCGAAAAACTGTCCGAACATTTGTGTTTTGGTAAGTCCTACCATCATAACAAGTGCAGGGAGAATTGCGATAAGGCCGACAAAGATACCACCAGGAAGGGTAATATTCGACAAAACTTTATCAATGAATTCTGCAGTTGGTTTCCCAGGCTTCACTCCGGGCACAAAGTTACCATTTCTTTTCAAATCATCTGCAATTGTATTTGGGTTGGTTACAATTGCTGTATAGAAGAATGTAAATAGGATAATCATAACAAACAGAAGAAGGTTGTAGCCCCATCCTGTTGAATCCGTTAGGCTTTGAAGCACCTTGCTATCCTGGAGGCTCTCATTGTTTTGAAGAAGAGCAGGGATGAACATGATTGCTTGAGCGAAAATGATTGGCATTACACCAGCAGAGTTTACTCTCAAAGGGATGTAAGAGCGAGCTCCTTCACCTTGAGGCATAAATCCACCGCTATTGCTCATTTTTGCCATTTGCACTGGAATACGTCTGATGGCCTGAGTAATAGCTACCACTGCACCAATGATAAGCACCAAGAATGCAATTTCGATTAAAAAGAAGAATACTGTTTGAGATGTTGCTTCTGAGAAAAGACCACGAGGAATATCTGAGATGATACCCGTCATGATGATTAAAGAAGTTCCATTTCCAATTCCTTTGTCGGTGATTTTCTCACCAATCCACATAACGAACAATGTGCTACAAGTAAGGATTACTACTGAACTGAAAGTCCAGAAGAAAGTGCCAGGAGTAGCATCTGTTGGTACGTATTGTGTGATGTAGCTAGGAGCTTGAACAACAGCAATAAGGATCGTTAGGAAACGAGTCCATTGGTTGATTTTCTTTCTGCCGCTCTCCCCTTCTTTTTGTAGTTTTTGGATGCTAGGCACAGCAAGTCCTAGAAGTTGGATCACAATAGAGGCAGAAATGTAAGGCATTACACCTAGTGCGAAAATTGACGCACGGCTGAATGCACCTCCCGTGAATAGACCAAGCAATCCGAGGATTCCACCTTGTGAACCATCGTCAAGTTTCGCGGTATCGATACCAGGCAATACGATGAAAGACCCGATACGATAAACGAGCAACAGAAGTAGAGTGAAGCCGATTTTCTTTCTCAGCTCCTCATGTCTGTAGATATCCCCTATTTTCTTGATAAATTCTTTCATAAACAGTTCTTAGAGTGTTGTAACAGCACCACCTAGTTTTTCGATTGCGTCTTTAGCAGTTGCAGAGAAACCGTGAGCGGTAACGTTCAATTTGCCTTTAAGTTCGCCGCGACCTAGGATTTTCACTAGATCTTTTTTACCGCATATACCGTGTTCTACAAGAGTATCGTGAGAAATTTCGGTAAGGCTGTATTTTTCAGCAAGGAATTGAAGAGTATCAAGGTTGATACCTTTATATTCAACGCGGTTGATGTTTCTAAAACCGAATTTAGGAAGACGGCGTTGTAGAGGCATCTGACCACCTTCGAAACCGATTTTACGCTTGTTACCAGCGCGAGAACCAGCTCCTTTGTGACCACGAGTAGAAGTTCCACCGTGACCTGAACCTTCACCGCGTCCAATACGCTTGCGGTTTTTTGTTGAGCCTTCTGCAGGCTTGAGGGTACTAAGATCCATTATCGTTATCTTTTTAAAGATTCTTATTTGTATTCCACTTTAAGTAAGTGGCTAACTGCACGGATCATTCCCTTGATGTTAGGAGAAAGGTCCTTCTCTACCGGTACATTGAGTTTTTTAATACCCAAAGCCTGGATTGTCAATTTTTGACGTTCAGGTTGATCGATAGCACTGCGTACTTGAGTTATAACAACTTTTGCCATTTTCTCTAATCAGTTAATTAACCGTTGTAAACTTTATCCAAAGAGATGCCGCGCATGCGAGCAACGTCTTGTGGGTTGCGAAGGCGTGAAAGGGCGTCTAGGGTCGCTTTAACCACGTTGTGTGGGTTTGAAGAACCTTTAGATTTAGCCAATACGTCGGTAACACCAGCTGATTCAAGAACAGCACGCATAGCACCGCCGGCGATAACGCCAGTACCGTGAGATGCAGGTTTGATGAATACACGAGCACCGCCGAACTTTCCGTTTTGTTCGTGAGGAATAGTTCCTTTGTGAACAGGCACTTGAATAAGGTTTTTCTTAGCGTCTTCAACTGCTTTAGTAACAGCTTCAGACACTTCCTTAGACTTACCTAGACCATGGCCAACAACACCATTTTCATTACCAACAACAACGATTGCGGCAAATCCGAAGGTGCGACCTCCTTTTGTTACTTTGGTAACGCGGTTAACAGCTACCAGGCGGTCTTTCAATTCTGTTTCGCTAGAGCGAACTACTTTAGTTTCTGCCATGATTTATTAGAATTTAAGGCCTGCCTCACGAGCTGCGTCGGCCAATGATTTAATGCGTCCGTGATAAAGGTAGCCACCTCTGTCGAAAACGACTTCGCTTATACCAGCTGCCTTAGCGCGTTCTGCGATTTGTTGGCCAACCAATTTAGCTTGATCGATTTTCGCCACTTTTTGTGCATCTTTCATAGTTAATGAAGATGAAGCGGCTATTGTTACACCTTGAAGATCATCAATGATCTGGGCATAAATTTGGCTATTGCTACGGAACACAGATAGACGAGGTCTTGCTGCAGTGCCTTTAACAGTAGCTCTGATGCGGGTGCGAATTTTTGCTCTACGAGCTTCTTTGCTGAATGCCATTGCTTTATTCCAATATTATTTAGCTGCTGACTTACCAGCTTTCTTGCGTACAAATTCTCCAACGTAACGAACACCTTTTCCTTTGTAAGGCTCAGGAGCACGCAGACTACGGATTTTCGCCGCAACCTGACCGATAAGTTGTTTATCGAAACTCTCTAGAGTGATGCTTGGGTTCTCCCCTTTTTCTGCTTTCGCAGAAACTACGATCTCTGTAGGAAGTTCGAAAATGATTGGGTGAGAGAAACCAAGAGTTAATTCCAACTGTTGACCAGTTGTTTTAGCTCTGTAACCTACCCCGATCATTTCGAGATTGCGTTTCCAACCGGTGCTCACACCAACAATCATATTGTTGATTAGAGAGCGGTATAGTCCGTGTTTTGAACGAACATCGCGGTGGTCGCTAGTACGAGACAAAGTGATTTGTCCGTCCTGGATCTCGATGTTGATGCTTGAGTCAATATCTTGGCTCAATTCGCCTTTTGGACCTTTCACAGTTACGATGCCTTTGTCGAATTTTACTTCAACTCCTGCTGCGATTGTGATTGGTGCTTTACCTATCCTTGACATGGGTCAAAAAGTTTTTTTAATTCAATATCTTAGTAAACGAGGCACAATACCTCTCCGCCTACGTTTTCAGTGCGGGCTTGTTTGTCAGTCATAACACCTTTAGATGTTGACATCACGGCAATACCTAGACCGTTGAGTACGCGAGGCAACTCATCAGCACCCGTATATTTACGGTGGCCTGGAGAAGATACACGCTGAATCTTGGTGATTGCTGGAGTTTTAGTCTTTGGGTTGTACTTCAAAGCGATTTTGATAGTACCTGGTTGGCCCTCATCAAATTTGAAGTTGAGGATGTAACCTGAATCGTGAAGGATTTTAGTTATCTCCTTCTTAAGGTTAGACGCTGGGATCTCTACCACTTTGTGGCGAGCGATCTGTGCGTTTCTGATTCGGGTTAGATAGTCTGCTATCGGGTCGGTAAACATTGTTCCGTTCGTTTCTTTAGTGAGTAAAAATTACCAGCTTGCTTTTTTCACGCCTGGGATTCTTCCTTCGAGCGCTAGTTCGCGGAATTGGTTACGGCAAAGACCGAATTGACGCATGTAACCACGAGGGCGACCAGTCAATTGACAACGGTTTCTTACACGTACCGCGCTGCTGTTTTTAGGGAGCAATTGTAGTGCATCCCAGTCTCCAGCTGCCTTCAATTCTGCACGCTTTTTAGCGTATTTTTCAACCAATGCGATGCGCTTACGCTCGCGGGCTTTCATTGATTCCTTAGCCATGGTATTCTTTAGTGGTAATTTTATTTAGTGAATGGGAATCCGAATTCTTCAAGAAGAGCTTTAGCTTCTTCATTGGTTTTAGCTGTAGTCACCAAAGTGATGTCCAAACCGTTGAGAGCTTTAATCTTTTCTAGATCGATTTCAGGGAAAATGATTTGTTCTTTAACACCGAATGTGAAGTTACCACGTCCGTCAAATCCTGAAGATTTAACACCGCGGAAGTCACGAGTACGAGGCAAAGATACAGCAATCAAGCGATCCAAGAATTCGTACATACGATCACCACGAAGAGTTACCCTGGCTCCTACCGCAACGCCTTTACGGAGCTTGAAGTTAGAGATGTCTTTAGTAGAGAGAGTAGCGACAGCTTTTTGACCAGCAATAAGTGTCATTTCCTCTACAGCAGCATCGATAATTTTCTTATCGGAAGTTGCTTTACCTAGACCTTGGTTAAGGCACACTTTAGTGATGCGAGGCACTTGCATCGTTGAGGTGTATTCGAATCTTGTTTTAAGATTCTGAGCGATTTCTTCGCTGTATTTTTTTCTTAAGCGTGGTACGTGGCTCATTTGAGTGTCTCCCCTGATTTTTTAGAATAGCGCTCTAGTTTTCCTTCAGAATTTCTTCTGCGTCCAACGCGAGTACCAGTTCCTTTGTTATCGATAACCATAAGGTTGCTGATATGAATACCAGCTTCGATTTTCTCGATTCCACCTTGTGGGTTTTGCGCAGAGGGCTTGCGGTGTTTTGTCACCAGGTTAAGACCTTCTACAGTTGCACGATCTGATCCACGATCAACGTTCGACACTCGGCCTTGTTTGCCTTTGTTGTCTCCGCTGGTCACTACAACCAAATCGCCTTTTTTTATTTTGAGTCGCTTAAACATCGCTCTTACTTTTTATTGTTCTTTTAAAGGACTTCAGGAGCCAATGATATGATCTTCATGTAGTCTTTTTCACGTAGTTCACGTGCCACGGGACCGAAAATACGGGTTCCGCGAAGTTCACCTTGGTTGTTAAGGAGAACAACAGCATTATCGTCGAAACGAATATAGCTACCGTCAGCTCTTCTAACCTCTTTTCTGGTGCGAACGATAACTGCCTTTGAGACAGCACCTTTCTTCACGTTTCCGCTAGGAAGTGCATCCTTTACGGTAACCACGATTTGGTCACCCAGCGAAGCGTAGCGGCGACGTGTACCGCCCAGCACGCGGATCACGAGAACTTCGCGAGCGCCACTGTTATCTGCTACTTTAAGTCGAGACTCATTTTGTATCATAGCTCAAAATCTTTTTTACGGCTTATTTAGCCTTTTCAATTACTTCAACTAGTCTCCAGCGCTTTAGCTTACTGAGTGGACGAGTTTCCATGATTTTTACTGTATCTCCGAGACCACACTCTTCTTTTTCGTCATGTGCCATGAACTTTTTAGAGTGCTTTACGAATTTACCGTATTTTGGGTGCATTACTTTGGTTTCTACCGTTACCACGATAGATTTGTTCATCTTTGATGATGTAACAACACCGATTCTTTCTTTACGAAGATTCCTTTCCATTACAAGGACCCTATTTATTGTTTTTTCTTTCGTTTAACACCGTATTCATACGAGCAATAGCGCGACGCTTTGCTCGGATAAGCATTGGGTTTTCTGTTCCAGCGATGTGGTGACCAAATTTCATTTTGGCCAACGCCGCTTTCTCTTCCTTGATTTGAGCAAGGATGTCAGTTTCTGACATATTTCTGATATCTTCAGCTTTCATGGCTGCAATTATTATTCTGCGTAATCTGGACGAACGATGAACTTAGTTCTGCAAGGCAGTTTTTGCGCTGCCAAGCGAAGAGCTTCTTGAGCCACAGCAAGAGGAACTCCTTCTGCTTCGAAGAGGATTCTTCCTGGTTTGATAACGGCTACCCAATGATCTGGGGCTCCTTTACCTTTACCCATACGAACCTCTGCGGGTTTTGTGGTGATTGGTTTATCAGGGAAAATTCGTATCCAAACTTTACCTTCCCTTTTCATGAACCTGGTGAGGGCTACACGGGCAGCTTCAAGCTGGCGTGAAGTGATAAAGCCTTCATCCATGGTTTTGATAGCGAAGCTTCCGAAGGCTAGAGACGAACCGCGTTGAGCGATTCCCTTAATCTTGCCTTTTTGCTGCTTTCTGTATTTCGTCCTTTTTGGCTGTAACATGGTCGTTTATCTTGACTCAGTTCGTAATTTTATTATCCGCGACGTTCTTTTCTCTCGCCACGTCCTTGACCACCTCTACGGTTGTCGCGTCCGCCACGATCATCACGTCCACTTCTTTCATTTCCACCTGCGCGTTTGCTTGAGGTAGCTGCTTGACCAAAGTTTGGACTAAGGTCACGCTTTCCATAAACCTCACCGCGGCAGATCCATACTTTCACACCGATACGACCGTATGCTGTGTGAGCTTCTGCGTGATGATAGTCGATGTCTGCGCGAA
Source organism: Chryseobacterium gleum (assembly GCA_943372555.1). GTDB lineage: Bacteria > Bacteroidota > Bacteroidia > Flavobacteriales_D > Sanyastnellaceae > JAIXWP01. The sequence goes on from CALRZB010000073.1 coordinate 10,202, forward strand.
GCGTATGAAGAGGAGTTCTTCCTTCTTTGTACGTTTCAGAGCGAGCGATTTCGGCACCGTTTACACGTCCAGCGATTGTAACTTTAATACCTTCCGCACCCATTCTCATGGAGCTTTGGATAGACATTTTAGTTGCGCGGCGGTAACTGATACGTCCTTCAATTTGGCGGCAGATTCCGTCTGCTACTAGGCGAGCATCTAGTTCTGGGCGTTTAATCTCAAAGATGTTGATTTGCACATCCTTACCGGTGAGTTTTTTCAACTCTTCTTTGAGTTTATCTACTTCAGATCCTGCTTTACCGATGATTACACCTGGGCGAGCTGTGTTGATAGTTACGGTAACGAGCTTTAGTGTGCGCTCGATAACGATTTTTGACACAGATGCCTTTTTAAGGCGGGCCATTAGATACTTGCGGATTTTATCGTCTTCAACTAATTTGTCGACGTAGTTATTACCACCGTACCAGTTACTGTCCCAACCCTTGATGAAGCCGAGTCGGATACCTATCGGGTTACATTTTTGTCCCATTTCTAGCTTCCTGTTATTTTTTATCCAAAATAATTGTCACGTGATTGCTGCGCTTGCGAATGCGGTGCGCTCTTCCTTGCGGCGCAGGGCTAATGCGCTTTAGAGTACGAGCTACATCTACACGGATTTCTTTTACTACTACGTTTAGAGCAGTAATGTCTTCTCCGCTATTCTTCGCTT
>CALRZB010000074.1:0-10875 GCA_943372555.1 Chryseobacterium gleum
TTGAACAGGACTATCATTGATCTTTATCTTAAAGTGTTTGTTTAGATAGTCATGAATAAGCATGTCTGTTTTAATGTATTCATCTGTTGTACCTATTCGAATAGGCTGAGGTGCTTGACCTTGAATTGACATTTCCAGATCATCTGTGAAAATCTTACATGTCATCTCATATATCTGAGTACGAGAATTGTATTCCACAATATTGTTGGTCACATAGAACTTGTGATCCTCCATGAGGAAGACAGGAAAAAGGAGTAGAAGAAGTAATTTGCTCATCGTGTAAAAATGCGTTGGCAAGTTTAGTTTGAAAAAGGCATAAGTTGATATAGATACGTCTAATTTTGGGCCATGGCATTAAAGCTCACAACACAACAAATCGAAGATACGCATCAATTGGTGTCTTCAGCAAAGTCCATTGTTATTACCAGTCACAAATCTCCTGATGGTGATGCTGTTGGTTCATCCTTGGCCTTGCTAGGATTAATTTCAAAAATCAATAAAAATGCAAAGGTGGTTTTACCTGATGGTGCTGATGCCTACTTGCATTGGATGATAGGCTACGAAGACATCATTTTGTTTGAAGATCAAAAGGAATTAGCAACATCGGTTATTGAAAGTGCTGATCTTATTTTTTCACTTGACTATAACAATCTTTCAAGAACTGGTGCTGAAATGGAGGCTGTTCTTCGAAAATCTGATGCGAAATTTATTTTGATAGATCATCATCAACAACCCGAAAATTATGCCGTGGTCTTGTATAGCGACACATCGGCTTGCAGCACTTGCGAAATGATTTACCGCTTTGCTGACATGTGCGGATGGTTGGAGTATATCGATAATCCCGTTGCTGAGGCTATTTATTGTGGTATCATGACAGATAGCGGTTCTTTCAGATTCCCTTCTGTTACTCCCGAGACACATTATATCGTTGCTGATCTAATGTCGAAAGGAATGAATCATGCGCGTGTTCATCAAGAGATTTATGATTCGAATCTGGTAGATCGAATGAAATTAGTTGGTTATGCAATTAGCGAAAAACTTCAAGTTTGGGAGGACTGCGCTACTGCTGTGGTTAGTTTGACTCAAGAAGAATTGCAACGCTTCAATCATCGTCCAGGAGATACAGAAGGTCTTGTAAATCAAGCATTGAGTATTAAAGGTATCAAAATGGCCGTCTTCTTCAGGGAAGGGAATAATGAAATTAAAATTTCATTTCGCTCCAAGGGTACATTCGATGTGAATGTTTTCGCTCGTGGAAGTTGGAACGGAGGAGGGCACAAAAACGCTGCCGGTGGAATGACCAAAGAAACCATGGACGTGGCGCTGACAAGACTCGAGAAAGAAATTAGGGCAATTAAAAATGATATATTAGCATCATGAGAATAGTTGTCATTCTATTTGCATTGGCTCTTCTAGGTTGTGATGGATGTCGCAATTCAAAAGACAACACGCTAGCGCACCAGCCTACTCAAGAGGATTTAATTGCTCACAATAAAGCCATGCATTTGGAAGAAACTCAAATGGTTCATGATTTTATTAAAGATAAAAAATGGCCTATGACCGAAACTGGCACAGGTCTTAACTATTGGATTTATGAGAATGGAAAGGGCGCTAAAGCAGAATTAGAAATGTTTGCGACCATTTCATATACAGTAAGCAATTTCGATGGTGTAGAAATATACAAGTCAGAACCGGCTAATCCTGGAATGTTCAAAATAGGAATGGACAATGTGGAAAGCGGACTTCACGAAGTTATTCTCTTAATGAAAGTCGGCGATAAAGCAAAAGTTGTACTTCCTTCTCACCTTGCTTTTGGATTGACTGGAGACTCGAGTAAGATTCCGCACAGCACGCCATTGGTATATGATATTCAACTCATAGACTTGCAATGAAAAATACTTTATTACTAGCATTTATTGGAATAGTTTTACTCACGAGTTGCTCCGAAACACCCGAAGGATATAGTGAATTGGCGCCTGATCATTATTATAAACTCCTTGTTCTGGGTGATGATATCAATGATCCATTAAACACGGAGTACTACGGACTAGATATCACACTTTTTCCAGATTCTCAATCAGGGAGAACACAAACATTCTTGCTAGTTCACCCAGAAGAGCTTTATAAATATTTCAATCAAAACGAAGTATTGAAAGAAATAAATGAAATGAAGCCAAATCAAGTAATACGCTTGATTGTTCCGTCAAAAACGATTGCATCGCTTCATACGGGTGACTCGTTAGCTTTTTTAAATATCCCAGCAGTTGAATGTGAAGTAAGAATGGAGAAACGATTTTCGTCTCGAGAAAATATTTGCACCTATTTCATGCACAAAGCACAAGAGAACATGATCACGGAAATGGATGCGATTAAGCTTTGTCAAGGCACCACAAATCGAACTTGGGAAGACTATGGCAAAGTTTCATTTTCTTGGTTAAAAAGAACAGAGGGAGATTCTGTGAAAGCAGGTAGAGATATTGTCATTGAGTACAACACATATTGGCTGGATGGCACAAGAAAAGATACCATTACTGCAATGGCTTTAAATTTTGGCAAACCTGGTCAGCTTGTGCAAGGCATGCAATACGCATTGTCTTTGATGAAGGCTGGAGAACGTGCTTTGGTTTATATGCCTAGTGAATTAGCGTTTGGTGAATCTGGAAGTTCTACCGGAATCATCCCTCCGAAGACTCCAATATATTTTGATATCAACGTTCTACAAGTTGATAAATCGAAGGAATAGGCTCTCAAAGGCAACTAGAATGGGCTGACCTTCGTATGAAGTGCACACCCCGTTTTGAAAAGAATTTTCGCCATATCCCTACTTATCTGTCTTGCACTTATTGTGCAAGCTCAAGATGAACTCGGAATAGCTGGTAGTACTCGCTGTCCTGTGAATACAATGTGGAATAATCCTTCTACAATTGTCGACTCAAGAGCTTTTATTGATTTGAACTTAGCAGGTGTAAATGTATTTGCCAAGAATAACTTCGTATACATTCCGAGCACTTACATGAAGAACCGCAATTTCGAAGAAATGAAATTGCCTGGATTCAATAGAGGAGCAAGTCCATACCGTGTTTATTCCAATGTGATGATACATGGACCTTCTGTCACTTTTGCCATTAAACAACATGCATTTGGAATTTCAACGGCGGTTCGAACAGCTACAGATGTTCGAGGTGTGCCGAAAGAACTGGGTTATTATATGACCGAGGGCTTTCAATATCAGCAACAAATGGGTGTTCAGCAAAAAGTGAAGAATCTAAGAGCGAATGTTCTTTCATGGGCAGAAGCAGGTTTTACTTACGGCACTATTGTGAGCAGAAGTGGTGACATGATTACTCAAGCAGCAGTGACCGTTAAAAAGCTTTGGGGAATAGGTGGAGTTGGAATGAGAATCGATGATTGGACTTATATAGTAAGAGATAGTTCTAACCTCGAAACAATCAAGTTTAGCGGAGAATATGGTTTCAATGACCCAGTTACAGGTGGTTTCAAATGGAGAAATGGAAGCGGGATGGGAATGGATCTCGGCATTACTTTTAAGCAAAGGAAAAAGCAATCAGATGAATATGTTCCTTACGATCCATGCACCGATGGAGACTACAGATATCGTTTTGGTTTTTCGATTTTAGATATTGGACGAATAAAATTTAAGTCACCTTATTTTCGAAATATTTTTGATGAGAACGAGCAAAATGAGTGGAATGATTTTTCAAATACGCAAGTAGAAGATCTCGCGGGCATTGATAGTTTGCTCACCGCTGGTCTTGGCGCTGCTCAGAAGAATGCAGATGGTATACCATTCATAATGCGTCTGCCAACTGCCTTTTCAGCACAAATCGATTATAATCTTGGTTATAATTTTTATATCTACGGTACAATTACAGCCGGTGTGCCTTGGAAAAATCGTCTTGGAGTGCAACGGGCATCCTATCTAGGAATAGCTCCACGATTTGAAACCAAACGTTTCGAATTGTCTGTTCCCATTTCATTGTATGAATTCCGTCAACCACAAATGGGGATGATGGTTCGACTGAATAGTATCATAATCGGAAGCGACGATCTATTGGCAATTCTGAGAAAACGCGACGTGTATGGCGCAGATATCTATATTTCTATAAAATATACCATGTTTAGACATTGGAAATGTGAAAAGAAAAAATCACGCAAAGCTCCTAAAGTCAAAAGACAACAATTCGCGCCAGTTCCTTGTCCTTCTTGTTAGGATTATCAATTTCCTGCATAAATTAGCATCATGAATACGCAAGAAATGATATTTACCTCTCAAGCTGTTGAAGCCTTCAGAGAAATTATCGGAAATACACAAGAGGTATCTTTAATTGCAGCAGAAAAACTTCGCGCAAAGATTTTTCACAAATTGCATCTTATTCAACATCATCCTATTCAAGGGAGCAAAACATTAAACATAGGCGTTGATGGAAATTTCAGACTTACAACAGCACTTGGCGTTAAGATTTATTATAAAGTAGAAGAGAATAGAACTGTTATTCTAGACATGTTAATTGACAAGGAGAATAAGTCTGTTTAGTTTATTTTATAGAATAAACAGGATATCTGAAAGCACTTGCCTCGAAGTACTGTGAATTTCGGAATATCCAATTTAACTGCATCCAATGCTCTTCTAAATCCGGATCTGTTTTCAAAGCCTCATCGAATTTTGCTTTCAAAATGGGATCATTTATCAAAATTTCTTTTGCTTTTTCTTCGAATACATAGTCACTAAACCATTCTTTTTGTTGTAGCACACCATCAAAGAAATTCCACGCAAAGAAACTGTCTTCAGATTGCGGCTCTAGTGTTTCTATTATATATCGAATAGCGTGTTGATTCAAGGGCACAATGTAATCACCTTCAAAAAAATGAATATTCATTGAATCGCGACGAGCACTAACAGAGCGATGCAAGAAATGACCTTCATACGCGCTTTTAGATGTGTTTAAATCATTCAAGTAATATCCGTATACAAACATTGTTGTATCGCTTTTCATGCGGTCCATCGATACCCCATTCCATTTTAGACGATCAATTACTTTAGACCAAGCCTGTGGAATGACATAATAGGAAGGAATCTCTACTTCGACTTGAGCTCTATAATTTCTATAGTATGGAATATCCTTCGTGTACGGAGAGTTACGATCGTATCTAAGCCGTTCGCCATTGCCTACCAATGCAGGTTCTATTACGGCCTCGTACCCCTTGAATTTGAATGTCTCTTGAACTGTGGTGTCCAATTCAAAATTCATCCAATAATATTCTTGATAGTGCCATTGCTGTTCTGACTGTAATTTCATTTCATTAATTCTATTGGAATTAGCATCCATATATTTCATCATTGTTACGATGAACTGATATGTTGATTCTACGCGCTGAGCATATGGCTTGAGCATATGGGTTTCTGAAATAAAACCTATGGTGTGAAATAATGCCGCATATCCAGAAGCGAATCGCGGAGTTTCTAAAAAATCTGTTATTCCACTATCAGGAGTTCTGCCCATGTGATTGACATAAGGACACATTTCAAAACCTGTTTTCGCCATATTCTCATACAGAAAAGGTTCGATTTCGTATTTCATAAATTCACCTAATACACCTCCAAGTTTGTTGGATTGTGTTGAAATAAGTGTCATTGTATAGGGATAGTCGGCTCCATTGCTAACATGTGTGTCGATGAATATGTGTGGCTTAATTCGCTGAAATATTTTGGTAAACGACTCGGCATTCTTAGAATCACATTTGATAAAATCTCTGTTCAAATCCAGGTTTTGCGCAGTGCCACGAAAACCATATTCTGCAGGCCCCTCTTGATTTGTTCTGCTAAAGCCATTTCTAATCATACTTCCATCGACATTATAAATGGGAATAATGCAGATGATTACAGAGTCGAGTAGGGGATAAAGTTCGTTTTTTGGATTGGTAATTTCTTCTGCAAAAATTAAAGAAGCGTCCACGCCATCAGGCTCTCCTGGGTGAATGGCATTATTTATAAATAAAACACTCTTCTTTTTATTAAACTTTTCTGGACTGAATTCTTTATCCTTATTGATAATCAGAACATGCAATGGCTTCCCAATATCAGTGGTTCCCATTTCGATTAGCTTGGCAACTTTAGAATTGTCGTCAATCTTTTGAAACCGTGAAATACATTCTTGCCAAGTAGGAGTAGTATTTCCCGTAAAAGGTGTATGTTGCCCAAAAGCATTGTGTGCAACAAATAAAGAAACAATAAGTATAAAATTCTTCATAGTAAATATGACTAATATCCTTAATTTTAGACCGTGAATATCGATTTTTCTCCAGATTCAAGTGTGGTTCCACTGAAGGGACAGGTATTATTATCTGAACCCTTTTTGAATGATCCGTACTTCAAACGTACAGTAATTTTACTTTGTGAGCACAATGAAGAAGGTTCATTTGGCTTTGTATTGAATAATTACATAGATGTTGACTTGGATCAAATAATGGAGAACATGCCCAGTTTTGGAGGCAAAATCAGTATTGGCGGACCTGTTCGCAATTCAAATCTGTACTATATACACACCCTTGGAGAAGAGATTGAAGACAGCATTGAGATTCTTCCTGGAGTCTACATGGGTGGAAATTTTGAAACGCTTCGCAAAAAGCTATACGCAGGAAAACTAGAAAAAGATCAAGTACGTTTTTTCGTTGGATATAGCGGATGGTCACCTGAACAATTACAAGGTGAAATAAAAGCGAATTCTTGGTTTGTTAGTAATGCTGATAAAGAAGTTGTGATGAACACCGAAATCGAAGATCTGTGGAAAGTCATCATGAAGAAATTTGGCAAGAAAGGAGAAATCATCTCAAAAATGCCGGAAGATCCAACGCTCAACTAGATGGTTGAGGGTTGATGGTTGACTTTTGATGTAAAATACAAATCCCCAAAAACGAAGTTTTTGGGGATTTCATTTTTTTCCATCAACCATCAGACATCAAACCTCAACCATCAGCCCTCAGCCTAGGAAGGGATAACGGTAGTCTTGAGCAGGCACAAACGTTTCTTTGATTGTGCGAGGGCTTACCCAACGCAATAGATTCAAATAACTTCCTGCCTTATCATTTGTTCCGCTGCCGCGAGCACCACCAAATGGCTGCTGGCCCACGACTGCGCCTGTCGGTTTATCATTGATATAGAAATTACCAGCCGCATTCTCTAATACTTTTGTCGCCTGATTAATCGCATATCTGTCATTGGATAGAATCGCTCCTGTCAACGCATAATCACTCGTATCATTAACCAAATGAAGTGTGTCTGCCCAGAGCTCATCTTCATAAACATAAATGGTAATTACCGGCCCGAAAATTTCCTCGCACATGGTGCGAAATTTAGGATTGGTCGTTACGATTACGGTAGGCTCAATGAAATATCCTTTTGAATCATCATAGTTTCCACCAGCAATAATCTCTGCTTCATTTTGTGTTTTTACATAGTCTATAAAGCCTTTGATCTTATCAAATGACTTGCGATCTATCACAGCATTGATGAAGTTTGAGAAGTCATCAGGACTTCCCATCTTGAAGCTTTTCACATCAGAAACAACGCGCTCTTTCACTGCAGGCCACAATGACTTAGGAATGTAAGCACGACTTGCAGCACTGCATTTCTGCCCTTGGAATTCAAATGCACCGCGCGTAATCGCTGTTGCTACTTCATTAGAATTAGCAGAAGAATGTGCGACGATAAAGTCTTTACCACCTGTTTCTCCTACAATTCGAGGATATGTTTTATATAGGTCGATATTGTTTCCAATTGTCTTCCAAAGTTGCTTGAACACTGCAGTGGATCCAGTAAAGTGCAATCCCGCAAATTTTGGATGTTTAAAAATGATATCACCAGCAACTGGACCATCAACAGTAATCATATTGATTACACCATCAGGAACACCAGCAGCTTTGAATAGTTCCATGATAACTTGAGCGCTATACACTTGACTATCTGCTGGTTTCCATACCACAACGTTACCCATCAATGCTGGAGCAATGCTTAGGTTGGCCGCAATGCTTGTAAAGTTGAAAGGAGTTAATGCAAATACAAAACCTTCTAGTGGGCGATACTCAAGACGATTCCACATACCAGGCAACGAACCAGGCTGATCTTGATAGATTTGTTGCATGTAGGCAACATTGAATTTTAAGAAGTCGATCAATTCACATGCTGCATCAATTTCTGCTTGGAATGCATTTTTGCTTTGTGCAAGCATGGTGGCAGCATTCATTCTTGCTCTAAAAGGGCCTGCAAGGAGGTCTGCAGCCTTTAAAAAGATAGCCGCTCTATGTTCCCAAGGGAGTTGTGCCCAACGATCTCTAGCCTCTAATGCTGCATCAATAGCTGCGTTTACATGACTAGCATCTCCGTAGTTCATATGGCCAATTACCTTGGCATGTTCATGAGGAGCAGTTAATGGACGCTTGTCATTCGTTCTTACTTCGTCTTTTCCAATATACATTGGCACATCCCAAAGTGGACCGTTGTAAAGTGCTTTGTAAGCTGCACTCAGTTCTGCTCGCTCGGGAGATCCCGGAGCATAAGATTTTACTGGCTCATTTACAGGTAGAGGTACAGTATAAACTCCTTTTGGCATAATTCAGATTTTTGTCAAAGTTAAACGGACTGAGCGAACTTCAAAATGACCTTGGTTACAAACTTCAGTGTTTCAGATGAATATTAGTTAACTAGAACAGAATACCCCTCACTTCCGACGAAATCCGCCATGGACGAAATCATAATCTTACCATTAGAAATTTGGAAACCAGATTTTCCATTAACACTCTTCAATCCATCTAGATTGATGCCTTTTGGAATGGTAATTTCAAGATTTGTTGTTTGATTATTCTTTGAAAAAACAATAATGGCCGTCTTTCCAAAATAGTTTCTTGCGTAAACATAAGTGTCTTCTGAAGTATACAATTCTACAAATTCGCCATAAGAAAGAGCAATGTTCGTCTTTCTGAGATTTGTTAGCAGAGCGACTTGATCCTTTAATGAAGTTTGGTTTGCATTAAGATTATCAAACGTCATCATGCGTCTATTATCAGGATCATTGCCACCAGGCATTCCTATTTCATCCCCGTAATAAATACATGGAATTCCAGGTGTAGTTAGAATAAATGCCTGCAATTGTGCTAATCGATTGAATCCATCGACTGATTTATTTTCAATCTTTCGTGTCCAGCCTGCAAGTTTTGCATCTTCTGAAAATGCAATGCTACCATCCGCATATGAAATGAAACGAGCACGATCCTGATTGCCTGTTATATTTCCCATAAGGTGATGCGAACCATAATAATTCAGACTTTGATTTACTGTTTTGCTCAAATTGTCAAATCCAGTTTCTGGCTTTGCGAAAGCATCAACCATCGCGTCGTAAAGATTGAAATCGAACTGCGCATCCAATTGTCCTGAACTGATATACGAACTGATCAACTCTGGACTTCCATAAGTCTCTCCTATTTGAAATATTTTTCTGTCTGATTTTGCTTTTACCTTAGAAGTAAGTGTTTGCCAAAATACCTCAGGTATGTGCTTTGTGGCATCATGTCTGAAACCATCAAGATCATAATTTTCAACCCAATACATTGCAGAGTCTGTCAAAGCTTCTACAACTTCTTTCTTAGAAAAATCCCATGTTGGAAGGAATGTGTCAAACCAAGTTGTCAATCGATGCTCATCCCATTTCTCGGTATTCATTGTACCGTCTGGCAAATAGAGTGGGGTAGTCCATTCTGGATGCTGTTTATAAAGCAGGTGCTCTTGATGAACATGATGTGCTACATAATCCAAAACTACATTGAGTCCATTTTCGTGAGCTACAGCAATTAATTCTTTAAACGCTTCTTCAGATCCAAGTCGATCGTCCACCTTTGTTAAAGCCGTTGGCCAATAACCGTGATATGCTGAGAAAGTACTTTTTGCGCCTTTATTCCAAAGTCCCCAAGCACCTTCGGCATTGCGAGAAATAGGAGAGACCCAGATGGTATTAATTCCCATCTTTTGAAAATATCCTTCTTTGATTTTTTGAGTGATTCCTTGAATGTCGCCGCCAAGATTGTTAGCCTGAGGCATAATAGAAGGATCGTTTGTCGGTCTATTATTACTTGAATCTCCATCAACAAATCGATCTATCATCATGAAATACATCACTGCATTTTGCATGTCATTTCTGTCGAGATTTGCACTATTCAGAATAACATCGCCATGAGTCAATGGAATGAACAAATCATTTGTTCTTGAAAAAGTATTATCAGCATAAACTCTGATAATACTTCGGTCAAGATTTTTTGCTTGTTTTGGAATAGGGATAGTAATCTTCTCTGCATTCCTTGAAAACGCTACGTTACTGTTTTCGAAATAAACAAATACATTCTTGATGCTTTCGGGTGCTGTTATAACCAGCGTGTCTTCTTTAGCTGAAGTGGTATAAATCAATTCAGGTTTAGTTCTTACAACGCCGGCTGCAAAAACATTATTCTTTCCGCCCATTCCATTGTCTGCAGTAACAGTATTGTTAGCATCCATCTTCTCTTTGCCATCTTCCCAAATTCGATATTGGTATTCGCCTGGATTGAGCGTGAATGTAGTTGACCAAATGCCGTTTTCTAGTTTTAATGGTGATGCTTTGTAATTCCATCCATTAACAGAACCAGCAAGCCCCACTTCTTTTACTTTTTCAGAAGTTGCTTTGTAAGTAAAAGTGTGTTTTATTTTCTCAGATTTAAAAACAGGAATGTCATGTTTCACATTCTTGTAGATGACCGTCATATTGGCTATTGGAGCAGAAATATTAAAAGGAATTATTACTTCCAAATTTGGATTTACGGTCAATTTTTTTC
>CALRZB010000075.1:0-10841 GCA_943372555.1 Chryseobacterium gleum
TCCATTCTCTTTTTGATTCCGGAATAGGAATCGGAATAGGAGTCGGAATATAAATCGGAGGTGATTTGGATTTTGGTTATTAATATATTGTGAATAAGTAATATAGTTGTGTTTTAGGATTCGGAATAATGCTGGAAAAAGAAATCGGAAAATGTTATTTTTTTGTATCTTTGTTTAATGTTTGAAGATGATTCTAAATATTATACAAGTATTGAAGCGATGGAACCCTTGTTTCCGGAAGACACTTCTGGTGAATTGGAGTCATTAGCGGAAGAACTTTTCAGAAAAGCGTCTTCACTTTCGGGTAATCTTCATCCTTTAACTAGAGAAGCAATTGCAGCTTTTTTGAGACCAATGAATAGTTATTATTCTAATCTCATAGAAGGTCATGATACACATCCAATTGACATTGAAAAAGCTTTGAGTAATGATTTTTCGGCTATAGAAAAAAATAGATCATTGCAATTAGAGGCGAAGGCTCACATTAATCTTCATCGTCTTATTTGTGAGAATTTCAAGGATTCCTCCATTAACCCATATACTTCAGATTTTATAAAATTTATTCACGATGAATTTTATAAGCATTTGCCGGAAGAATTCACAACCGTTTTACGAAAAGACGGATCATCAATTCAAATTGTTCCAGGTGAATTCAGAGATTGTGAAGTTCAAGTTGGAACACATATCGGTCCTCATTCAAAATCAGTTTCATCATTTGTCAGTCGTTTTGAAGATTTTTATAACCCTAGCCTTAACTTCAATCGTTTGAAAGCCAGGAGAATAATAAATATCGCGGCTTCGCATCACAGACTGGCATGGATACACCCTTTCGTTGATGGCAATGGTAGAGTGATAAGATTATTTGGCGACGCTTGCTTTATTTCTGAAGAGCTTCACGCGTCAGGATTATGGTCAATGTCAAGAGGCTTAGCGAGAAGTGAGAATGAATATAAAGCTGCCTTGGCAAAAGCGGATTCTAGAAGATTTAACGATTATGACGGAAGAGGGAATTTGTCAAATCGAGAACTCAGGGATTTTTGTAAATTTTTCTTGACCACAGCGATTGATCAAATCGATTATATGTCCGGCATATTGGATACGGATAATATGCTTAAACGCATTCAGAATTTTGTGGATCTCATGGTGTCGAGAGATAAGTTGAAAAAAGAATCGAAATATGTGCTCGAAACAGTTTTTCTAAAAGGGAAAATTTCAAAAAAGGAATTGGAACGTATAACAGGACGCACTGATAAAACAGCGAAAAAAATAGCAGATGAATTGTTGTCGATGGGGTTACTAAAGTTGGAAAACACAACGAAATTTTCAGCCTATGTTGTGAATTATCCAATCACTTTCTCTACAATTTTGATTTCAGGATTATATCCTAATTCTAAAGAAATGGACATTCTTGATGCACTATCTTAGTTTCCTTAAAAAATTATTCATTCTTAATGAGCATTCAAAAACAAATCGATAATTATATCGCTGAACAACCAGAACAGAAACGTTCTGATATGAATGCCATACACAACTTGGTAATGAAATTGAAACCAGAAAGCTATTGGCTTTTAGCCATAAGCTATAAGTAATAGGTAGTAGGTATTCAGTATCCAGTAACTAGTCACCAGTCACTAGTCGTCGGTCACTTGAATCTGGTAATACTCATTTCTTTATCAATCACTCCCCCTTCAAGTAAGTGCTGAACTAGATGGTGCGCGCAATACGGCGCTTGTATAACCCCTTTAGATCCTAGTCCATTGAAGATATACATGCCTTTGTGAGCGGGATGCTCGCCGAGCAACGGTCTTCTGTCGCGCACTGTGGGCCTGTAACCGACTTCATGGTCTAGAACTATGGGCGTGTAGGGTAAAATATCTTTAAGGCCCTCTAAAAAGCTTATACGAGCTTCTTCTGTGATGTTTGGGTTTGGGTCGTTGAGTTCGTAGGTAGCTCCCAAACGATATTCACCATTATCAACCGGCAAAAGAAAATTGCCGTAGTTGATCATCTCGTCCACTTTTTGATCTTCAAATTTTATTCTCAATACCTGACCTTTATTCGGAACCAAAGGCAAGTGTCCAAAGAATTTACTCGAAAGCATTTTTGATCCTGTGCTGAAAATAATTTTCTCTGCAGCAAAATTTTCATACTGCCACTCACCATCAACATTCACCAATTTTTCTTCATCAAAATCATTTAGAAAAAAGGCGTTGCGCTCGATAAGATATTCTCTGAAATTATTTATAAAAACTGGAACGTTGCACCAGCCGGCGTTTTCCACGATGCCATTTCCAAATGGTTGATGAACATCGGGAATAGAAACACTCGTAGAATTGATATACGCTTTGTATTCTGGATTTTCTGATTTTTCATCAAAATCATTCGCCGAACGTTGATCGGGAAAAATGCGAATCAATCTTTTTTTATGAAAAAAAGAAACTCCTAATTCGTCTTCAAGCTCTTTATAAAATGGATATGCGATTTCAATACACTGATCGATGAACCAGGATTTAGAAAGTCGTTTGAATACAATTGGATTCCACAATCCAGCCGCAATGAAACTCGATGATGATTTGTATCCATCATCGATGACAAGAACGGATTTTCCTTTTTTTAGTAAAGAAAAAGCCAAGACACTGCCTCCAATGCCTTGGCCTATGATGATGAAATCAAATTTTTTCATGAGTGATTATTTAATCACTCCAAGTTCTTTACCTACTTTGGTGAACGCTGCAATAGCACGATCAATATGTTCTGGCTTGTGCGCTGCAGAAAGCTGAACGCGAATACGCGCTTGTCCTTTCGCAACAACTGGATAGAAGAATCCAATTACATAAATTCCTTCAATAAGCAATTTGTCTGCGAAATCTTGTGAGAGTTTTGCATCATAAAGCATCACAGGAACAATTGCAGATTCGCCATCTTTAATGTCGAAACCAGCCGCCTTAATTCCAGACTTGAATTGAGTGATATTGTTATCCAATTTATCACGTAATTCTGTAGTCTTACTCAACATGTCAAACACAGCAATCGATGCTCCTACGATGCTAGGGGCAAGGGAGTTTGAGAACAAGTATGGTCTACTGCGTTGACGAAGAAGATCAATAATTTCTTTTCTACCTGTAGTGAATCCACCCATAGCTCCACCAAGCGCTTTGCCCAATGTGCCTGTGATGATGTCAACTCGACCAAGAACATTTTTCAATTCGATTGTTCCTCTTCCAGTCTTTCCGATAAAACCTGTAGCGTGACATTCGTCTACCATTACAAGTGCATCGTACTTATCTGCGAGGTCACAAATTTTATCAAGCTGCGCTACATACCCATCCATCGAAAACACACCATCAGTAACGATGATTTTGAAACGCGCGTTTGAAGCGGCTTTCAACTGTTCTTCGAGATCAGCCATGTCGCTATTTTTATAACGATAGCGTTGTGCTTTGCAAAGTCTTACACCATCAATGATTGATGCGTGATTCAATTCATCGCTGATGATAGCGTCTTGATCATTGAACAATGGTTCAAACACACCGCCGTTTGCATCGAATGCAGCAGCGTAAAGAATAGTATCTTCTGTATGAAGGAACTCAGATATTTTTTCTTCTAATGTCTTGTGAATGTCTTGTGTGCCGCAGATAAAGCGAACGCTAGACACACCAAAACCGTGCGTGTCGATGGCATTTTTTGCAGCTTCATTCACCATATGATGACTTGAAAGTCCGAGATAATTGTTGGCACAGAAGTTCAATACTTCTTTTCCATCATTTGTTTTTATCACCGCATCTTGGGGCGTTGTGATAATTCTTTCTCTTTTGAAAAGACCTGCTTCACGAATAGATTGCAATTCGGTTTGTAGGTGATCCTTCAATTTTCCGTACATGGTGTAATGATTTAAAAAGTTGTTTTGAAATTACTTGAACAGTGCGTCATTCGCTTGTTTAGCGGCCTTTTGTTCAGCAATTTTCTTTGATCCGCCTTCACCGCGACCGTATTCTTTATCGTCGATACTGAGCACAATTTCGTAGTGACTAGCGCCGCCTTCATTGCGATGACTAACTACTTTGAAAGTAATTACGCGTTTGTATTTCTGTGCCCATTCATGCAGTTTCGATTTATAATCTACGTCGTCATGAACTTTGGAATCTAGTCCGTGCTGTTTGAGCAAACGGAGAACTATATCGCGGGTGATATTGTATCCTTTATCGAGGTAAATAGCGCCAATCAAGGCTTCCAAGGCATTCCCGACAATGGAGTCATGCATTTCTTGGCGACCGAGATTGAGCACGAGCATTTCGTCAACATGCAGCGTATAGCCAATCATGTTGAGATTTTCGCGACGCACTACTTTACTTTTCATTTTGGTAAGCTCTCCCTCAGCGATGGTGGGGTACTTGTTGTACAAGTAGTGAGCTACGATAGAATCGAGTATAGCATCTCCGAGAAATTCTAGTCGTTCATTGCTGTTCTTTAGACCAGGTTTAATCTTCGTTGCAGCGCTGCTATGACGCATTGCTTGCTCGTAGGTCGAGGTATCTTTAATAGAAATACCAAAGGCGTTCTTAATGAACGCCTTTATATGGTGATTTTCTTGTTTTCTAGAGAAAAAGGGGAACTTCCAGTTCATCAGATTTTTCTGAAAATAACAGAAGCATTATGCCCTCCAAAACCGAAAGTATTGCTGATAGCTGCTCTCACCGTTCTCTTTTGAGGGGTGTGGAAAGTGAAATTCAATTTCGGATCCAACTCAGGGTCAACTGTTGTAAAGTTGATTGTGGGAGGAACGATATCGTTTTTCAAAGCTAAAATAGTGGCAATAGATTCAATCGCGCCGGCAGCACCTAGAAGGTGACCAGTCATTGATTTGGTTGATGAAATGTTTAGCTTGTAAGCATGTTCACCGAACACAGTTTGTATTGCACGGGCTTCCTGCACGTCTCCAAGCGGAGTGGAAGTTCCGTGAACGTTAATGTAGTCGATATCCTCAGGAGTCAATTCAGCATCCTCAAGGGCACAACGCATAACATTTGTAGCACCCAATCCTTCTGGATGCGGGGCAGTGATGTGATAAGCATCAGCAGACATACCTCCACCTGCTACTTCGCAGTAGATTTTGGCACCGCGCGCTTTCGCATGTTCGTATTCTTCAAGAATCAAACACCCAGCTCCTTCTCCAAGCACAAAACCATCTCTGGTTTGGTCGAATGGGCGAGAAGCAGTAGCGTAGTTCTCATTGTTTTCCGAAAGTGCCTTTAGGGCATTGAATCCTCCTACACCTGCTTCTGTGATTGCAGCTTCAGAACCACCACTAACGATGATGTTAGCTTTGCCAAGACGGATGAGATTGAATGCATCTACCAAGGCATTGGTGCTAGAAGCACATGCAGAAACTGTGGTATAATTTGGACCTCTAAATCCATAAATAATAGAGATGTGGCCAGAGGCGATATCTGCAATCATTTTTGGTATGAAGAAAGGATTGAATCGAGGAGTACCGTCGCCTTTAGCGTAATTGAAACACTCTTCTTGGAATGTGTACAATCCGCCGATGCCGGAACCCCAAATTACGCCAACTCTGTCTTTATTGATGGCGTCGAGATCCATGCCTGAGTCTACGATTGCTTCCTTAACGGCAACAATTGCGTACTGAGCGTATGGATCCATCTTCCTCGCATCCTTGCGCTCCATGTGATCTTCAATATTGAAGTTCTTGAGCTCACAAGCAAAGCGAGTTTTGAATTTTGACGCATCAAAACGAGTAATAGGATTGGCGCCGCTCACACCATTGAGCAAACCCTGCCAATAGTCATTGACATTATTGCCTAGCGGTGTAAGCGCTCCAAGTCCAGTAACAACAACCCTTTTGAGCTCCATAGGTGGAAAGGATGAAAAGTCTTAATTACTTGCCGTTTGCTTCGATGTAGTCAATTGCTTGACCTACAGTAGCAATTTTTTCAGCTTGATCATCTGGAATAGCGATGTTGAACTCTTTTTCAAATTCCATGATAAGTTCAACCGTATCCAAAGAATCCGCACCAAGATCGTTGGTGAAGCTTGCTTCACGTGTTACTTCTGCTTCGTCAACGCCAAGTTTATCAACGATAATAGCGGTTACTTTCTTTGCGATTTCAGACATTGTATTTTTTTTTAATGGTTAAATGCGGCGTCAAAAGTAAAGGTTTTCGCTTTTATCCAAACAATTTTTCAAAAAAGCGTGAAATGAGAAGTCAAAATTTCATTCTAATACCTATGAAAAACAGTTTAATAGCGGGTTTTTAGAAGTCCTTTTGATTACTAAATTTTCTTTCAACAACTAACAACGAGCCCTAAAAAGTACCTTTATCCCCACAAATAAACCGATTTCCGTCTTGCAAGAGAACCGTTATATCCGACAAATCAGTTTGCCTTTTATTGGAAAAGAAGGGCAAGCAAAATTAAAAAATGCTTCCGTCCTCGTAGTCGGTGCAGGTGGATTAGGGTGCCCTGTTCTAACTACGCTTGTTTCGGCCGGTGTTGGTCGTATTGGAGTTGTCGATTTTGATGTTGTGTCTATTACCAACCTCCACCGTCAATGGATATATACAGAAAGTCAAGTCGGAAGGTCTAAAGCAGAGTGCGCTGAAATTTTTCTGAAAGCTCGAAACTCTGATTGCGAGATAGAGGTTTTCAATTTGATTTTGAGTAAATTGAATGTGTTCGAAATTATTACTAGATTTGATTTAGTAGTAGATGCCTCGGATAATTTTTCTACGCGTTTTTTACTGAATGACGCTTGTTGTCTTGCAGAAAAGCCGCTTGTTTTTGGAGCGGTCTATCGCAATGAAGGCCAGGTTGCTTTGTTCAATTATTCTATTGATCAAAAGAACTTGGGAACCAACTACAGAGATGTTGTTCCTTTACAACCAGATAACTCTGTTATTCCAGATTGTGAAATTGCAGGTGTATTGCCAACTATTACGGGAATTATAGGTAATATGCAGGCTGCGGAAACAATAATGACTATTCTCGGGAAACCTCAACTCAACGGTTGGATGGCCATGGTAGATCTATCAGGATTGGAGGTGTCACTTGTTAGAATTGAAAGAGACTTAGCAAATCCTCTTTACGATTTGAATAAAGGTAAAAACCTACTAAACACGTTAGAACTTATGTACACTTCTCTTAACTCTGTCGAAAACATGATAAAAGAATGCTCAGTACTCGAACTAAAGCAAATGCTTGATAGTGGCGAGGAAGTAGTCCTAATCGATGTGCGTGAGAAGGATGAATTCGAAATCGCACAAATCAATGGTAAGCTTATCCCACTTTCTGAAATTCAAGAACGTTGGAGCGAAATTCCACATCAAGGTAACGTGATAATTCATTGCAGAAGCGGGGTCAGAAGTGCTAATGTTATTCGATTCTTGAGCGATCAACATGGATATTCCAATCTCATCAATTTGAAAGGTGGAATCCTTGCTTGGTCTGCTGAAATTGATTCATCTGTGCCTAAGTACTAGGATTTTCTGTGTTCTTCAAAAACTCTTCTCATCCTCTTATGGTGTGCTGTGTTTATATTTGGCGTCTGAATCCTTAACCCATGACGTGTTCTGATGCGAAGTAAGATCTATTTATCCGATGAAGGGTTCGGTCACATCGTCCGTCAACGCGCCGTTATCGAGGAGCTCAAGATTCAATGCCCATCTCTGGAGATTCAGGTGCAAACAGAAGTCCATCAAGAAGCTGCAAAGCGATTCATTACTGGAGTTGAGCATATCAGGAAATACAATAATATTACTTGGTATAAACTTCCCAATGGATCGCCTGATGTAGACGCGATTAATAAGAACTACAAGGATTATTCAGTCAGAGCATCAAAGTTCATCGAGGAAGAAATGATGGATGTAAAGGCGGATTTTATCATTTCAGATTTCGTTTACGAAGCTTTTGAAGTAGCCGCAAGACTGAATATCCCTTCTTTTGGTGTCGCTCACTTTACATGGGATTGGTTTTTCTCAAAACTCTATCCACCGCCGCTAGAAAGAGATTTGGTATACCGCTTTATAGAACAAGCAAAGACCGCTCGTCACTTGTACTTCCCGCCATTTACACCTGAAGAAATCGTCAATTTCTATGGCAAAAAAGCTATTGAGGTTCCGCTCATTATGAGAAAGGAAATTGACCATAAAGTTTCTGAAGGCGAAAAAAGATTCAAGGTGCTCATTATTGATAGCGGCTCAGGGGTGCTAGCCGATTCCATTAAACGCGCCTTACAAAGCGTAGCAGAAATTGATGATGTCGTGTTTTATGTTTCTGAGAAATTTAGAGGCGATTGGAAAAACGTCGTTTACATTCCTCAAGAAGATCTTATCGTCGATTACGTGGCAGACATGGACCTTGTCATCGGTAGGGCTGGTTTTAATACCATTTCCGAATGTATAGGACTTCGCACTCCAATGCTACTTTTGGGCGAAGCAATGAATCCAGAAATTTCTGAGAATATTTTAATGCTCAAGAAAAGTCATTTGGCGTCTTTCATTTCTTTGAAAACATTTGAAGAGGAATTAGGACAATTTTTGCCTGCGTTTATCCAACATGAATATGTTTTCATTCGTGCTTCAATACAGAATCATGAAATTGAAACTAACGGCGCAGAAGTGATTGCGCGTGATATTTTAAATAATCTATGAGAGTAATTGCCGTCATACCCGCTCGAGGAGGCTCTAAGAGATTGCCTCGGAAAAATATTTTTCCGTTGAATGGAAAGCCTCTTATTGCATATACCATCGATGCCTGCAAGGAATCAAAATTCATCAACGATATTTATGTGAGTTCGGATGATCAAGAAATCTTGGACGTTGCTCTTGCATATGGTGCAAAAACTATTGCGCGCCCGGCTGAACTTGCTGACGATAAAACACCAAAAGTAATTGCCATTCGACAAGCGGTTAATTCACCTGAAGTGCAAGCAGATGGTGAGTCTGATATTGTAATTATTCCACAAGCCAATTCACCACAGATCACGGCAGCCCAAATGGATGGCGCCATTCAAATGATGCTCGATCACAATCTTTGGGAAGTCATGAGTGCCGACAAAAACGGTGTTCAAAATGCTGCTTTTCGTGTTGTGAAAATTCACGCCCTTTTCAATGAATTCTTAAGTGCTCACTGTGGTTTTGTAATCGCTGAAAATATCGATGTACATTCCATCGAAGACATCAAAAGTTTGGAGGAAAAATAATGTGCGGAATAGCAGGATATATTGGGAAGAAGAGAATCGATGATAGCATCGTTAATGGAGCTTTAGCGCAAATGGTGCAAAGAGGTCCCGATGCCCAGCGCAGTTGGAAGTATGAAAATGATCGCTACAATGTTTATCTCCTTCATTCTCGTCTGAGTATTATTGACCTCGATCCACGCAGTCATCAGCCTTTTGAAATCAATGATTATGTCATGGTATTCAATGGAGAGATTTACAATTACCTTGAACTACGCGAAGAACTCGTCTCTAGAAATATAGCACTTCGAACTTCCTCTGATACGGAAGTTCTTCTTCATTATTACATAATTCATGGGGAAGAATGTGTGAAGTATTTTGAAGGAATGTGGGCCTTTGTCATTTTTAATAGAAAAGATGAAAAGGTTTTTATCTCTCGCGATCGTTTCGGTGAAAAACCTCTCTACTACTATCAAGATGGAGTTGGTTTTTATTTTGGATCTGAAGTGAAAGCACTGAGTGCCCTGGCTAATAAGTCTTTTGATATTGATGAGAATCATGTGATTCGATATATTATCAATGGTCATAAATCTCTTTACAAAGGAAATAGTGGTTTTTACAGCGAAGTGAAGGAAGTTGATATTGCGTCATGTGGAGTTGTTTCTATTGATGGCAAAATCGAAACACATAAATACTGGACTCCACAATACACACCAAATGAACAAATGACCTTCGATGAAGCTGTTGAAGGAACTCATTATCATTTGAGAGAAAGTTTGAAAATTCGTCTTCGTTCTGACGTTCCTCTCGCTTTTTGTCTAAGTGGAGGAGTGGATTCAGCGAGTCTTGTTTCGATAGCCGCAAAAGAGTTTAATGCCAATGTAAATACGTTTTCAATCATCGATAGCGACCATCGTTATGATGAATTGGATAATATTCAAGCAACAGTTGATGACACAGGATGCAAGAGCACGAAGATCATGTTGCAGCCCGGAGATCAGAATATCGAGCGTTTGATTTCTTTGGTAAAATACCACGATGCTCCCGTTGCCACGATATCCTATTTCGTGCACTCAATGTTGTCAGAAGCAATTGCTTCAAATGGATATAAGATTTCGATTTCAGGAACTGCCGCGGATGAAATGTTCACCGGTTATTACGATCACTTCTTGATGCATTTATACGAATCGAAGGATATGCCTTCATTTGATAAAAGCCTTGCGGATTGGACTGAACATGTAAAGCATTTCGTTAGACACCCGGATTTGTCTAATCCTAAATTATTTTTCCCAGATCCGAGCTACAGAGATTATATCTATTTGAATAATGATGATTTCAGATCCTTTTTGAAAAAGGATTGGAAAGAAGATTTTTATGAAACAAAGTATTCTGATTCATTGCTGCGAAATCGGATGATGAATGAACTATTTCATGAAGTTGTTCGCGTCATTCTGCACGAAGATGATCTTAATTCAATGAAGTATAGCATCGAAAATAGAAGCCCTTTCTTAGATGCTAATCTGTATGGTTTTACCAATACTATTCCTTCACACCTATTGATTGGCGAGGGTTACAACAAGTTTGTGCTTCGCTCTTCCATGAAAGGAATCCTCAATGATCAGGTAAGACTGAGCAGAGAGAAGAAGGG
>CALRZB010000076.1:0-10694 GCA_943372555.1 Chryseobacterium gleum
TGGCTTGGCGTTCAAACAAGGAATAACCGTCTTGAATTCGCCAGGAACCATAGACGCCGATTATCGTGGAGAATTGAAAGTACTACTTGTTAATCTTTCCAATGAAGCAGTGCTTATCAACCATGGCGACCGTGTTGCTCAAATGGTAATCGCGAAGTACGAAAGGACTGAATTCGAGCAGGTTGATTCTCTAGAAGATACAGAACGTGGTGCAGGTGGCTTCGGAAGCACGGGCATCAAGTAATTCAAAAAGTCCATTGTTCATTTCTCTTTGCTAAACGCGTCAAACTTTGGCGTCTAGCATTTTTCTTTGTGTCAACAGTACTGTGAATATGAAAATAATTGTCCCAATGGCTGGGATGGGAAAGCGCTTGCGCCCTCATACCTTAACTACTCCAAAACCCCTTTTGCCAATAGCTGGCAAGCCAATCGTTCAGCGTCTCGTTGAAGATATCGTAGCGATTAGTGATCAAAAAGTGGAAGAAATCGCCTACGTAGTGGGTCGTTTCGGAGAAGCTGCTGAGAAGCATCTGATTCAAGTGGCTGAAAGTCTTGGGGCCAAAGGAACCATTCATTATCAAGATGAAGCTTTGGGTACGGCGCACGCTATTCTATGCGCAGCTTCGGCATTGAACGGGCCTGTTACCGTGGCTTTCGCTGATACACTTTTCAAAGCAGATTTCAAATTAGATACTTCGAAAGACGGCGTGTTGTGGGTTCAAAAAATCGAAGACCCACGCCAGTTTGGAGTTGTTATCATCAATGAAGAAGGTGTAATCACCGAATTCAAAGAGAAACCACAAGAGTATGTTTCAGATCTCGCAATGATTGGAATTTATTATTTCAAAGACGGAGAGAATTTGAAAAATGAACTCCAGTATTTGATTGATAATAAAATCATGAATAGCAACGAATATCAGCTTCCTGATGCGCTGAGAAACATGGTGAACAAAGGCGCTAAGTTCACTCCAGGCGCTGTGCAAGACTGGATGGACTGCGGAAACAAAGAAGCAATGGTCGACACCAATAAAAAGGTGCTGAACTACCTAGGCACTGACAAACTGCCAATTCCAAATTCTGCTATTATCGAAAACTCAACAATTATTCACCCTTGCTACATCGGTGAAAATGTGAAAATATCAAACTCGGTGATTGGTCCTAATGCCTCGATTGGCAAGGGCTGCGCGGTGAATGCCAGCATTATCAAAAACAGTATCGTCTCAGCTGACACTAAAATAGATTCGGCTAACATCGACAACTCTATGATCGGAACTAGCGCTTCGGTGAAAGGTTCGGCACAAGTATTGAGCCTTGGCGATTATTCTGTTATCAATTAATTTTCCCTTTGAAAAAACTTCTTCCATACCTCATTCTAGCTCTGCTCGCGGTCTGCGCTCCATCTTGCAAAAAAAGCAAGCAGGCAGGTGGTGGAAAAAATACATCGAGCGATAATAGCGAACCAGATCAAATGCGTCCGCAACTCGATACTCGTTTTCAAGAAAAATTCTTTGAAGCACAAAAATTCAAAGCAACGGGAGAAGTAGAAAAAGCATACAAATCATTTCAAGAATGTCTGCAGTTCGAACCGAACGAACCTTCGGTTCACTACGAATTAGCAAGAATCGATAAATACATTCTCCTAAATACAACCTCTGCTCAATCGCACATCAAAAAATGTATTGAAGCAAATCAAAAAAACGCATGGTATCAGCGCTTACAGGCCGAGTTGTACATGGATATGGGTAAGTATGATCTCGCTGCAAAAACTTTTGAAATCGTTTACAACCTCAACTCTGATGATCAAAATGCACTTTACGATCAAGCCAACGCTCATGTAGCAGCAGGACAACTCGAAAAGGCCGCAGAGGTTTACAATACCATTGAAAAAAAATCTGGCGTTTACGAAGAGCTCAGTTTTCAAAAACATCAAATCTACATGCAGCTTGATGACAAAGAAAAAGCTGCAAAAGAATTAGAAAAACTAGCTGAAGCAAATCCAACAGAAGCGCGCTACTGGGGCCTTGTAGCACAATTTTACCAAACCGTTGGAGAAAAAGAAAAGTCCAAAATTGCATTAGATAAAATGGTAATTGCTGATCCCGAAAACGGTCAAGTACATTATCAATTAAGCGAATACTACGCAGCAGCGGGCGATGACAAAAAATCATTTGATGAGCTGAAGAAAGCTTTTCAAACAACTGATGTGACCATCGATCAGAAAATAGCTGTTCTGATGCGCTTTTATCAAGCTTCTGAGATGAATGCTTCTCTAATTCCTGAAGCGTATGAATTGATTAATATAACAGTGGCTGTGCATCCTAAGGAGGCAAAAGCACATTCTATACAAGGCGATTTTTACTACCGCGATCGCAACGATGAAAAAGCATTAGCCTCTTTTAAGAAAGCTATTTCACTAGATGAAACAAAACTTCTCTTGTGGGAACAAACGCTTTCTTTAGAAATGGAGTTGGATAAGTCAGAACTCATAAAAGATGGAGAGAGAGCGCTAGAGCTTTTCCCAAACTCTCCGCTCCTATACCTCTATACTGGCTTTGGATACGAGAAAGAACTTCAATACGAAAGTGCAATCGAGAAGTGGAACATGGGTAAAGAATTGGTGATCGACAATCCTCCTTTACTAGCGCAATTTTATACTTCACTCGGTGCAGGCTATCACAAAGTGAAAAACTACACCAAGTCAGATGAGGTTTTCGGAAAAGCGTTAATCATTAATCCAATTGATCCTCTTGTATTAAATAATTACGCTTATTACTTGTCGGTAAGAAAAACCAAGCTTGAAAAAGCCGTTCAATTGAGCAAACAAGCCAACGATATTCAACCCAACGTTCCTACGTTCCAGGACACCTATGCTTGGGCACTATTTCAATCCGGACGCTTTGATGAGGCGCTTATTTGGATTGAGCGCGCAGTTGGAAATGATACCAAACCAAGCGGTGAATTGCTGGAACATTACGGTGACATTCTTTATAAAACAGGCCGCACAAAAGAAGCTGTAGAACAATGGAAGAAGGCAGCTGCACTAAGCGGAGCATCAGAAAAAATCAACATAAAAATATCTTCTCAAAAAATTGACTAGTCTAGCTCGCCTCCTTATTGCTATAGTACTTCCGAGTATTATTCTCATGAGTTGTCGTTCTTCGAAGGATACAACTCAAGTAGAACCAATCAAAGATCGTTCTGCTTCCTACCTTCTCAAGAGATATGAGAGAAATGAATTCGACTTCAATTGGATTGGAATGAAGGTCGACGTTGATTTGAAAAAACTCGGCGAAACGCAGGGTTTCAAAGCAACAATCCGAATGAAACGCGACAGTGTAATTTGGATTTCTATTACTCCAGCCCTTGGAATCGAAATGTTTCGCGTGCTAATTACTGCCGATAGCGTAAAATATATTTCCAAGCTTCCCGATAACAAGTATTATTATGTCGGCGGCTTCGAAACAATAACAGACCTTGCAAAGGTTGATCTAGACTTTGAAATGTTGCAAAACCTATTAATCGGAAATGCAATTGGACTAGAAAAAGACGAGGGAAAGTTTAGAAGCAGTGTTGACGAACAAAAATATTTGCTCACTTCAAAATACAAAAGAAGGGTAAGAAGAGTTGTTGGTATTGACGATAGAAAGCTATCTCCAACAGATACCATCACTGTAAATCCAAATGATCCGAAGTACCAAAGAACAGTGAGAAAGGCGGATGAAGAGGATTTGATTGTTTCTCGTTATTGGTTAGAGCCAGAGCATTTTAGATTGGTAAAATCAGTCTTCAACGATTTGATACATCAACGAACGGTAGAGATTAATTACAGTGAATTCAAAACAGAAGGAGAACAGAACTACCCAACAACGGGAGTTTTGAAGGTGAGTGATAATACCCAACAACAAGAAATTGAATTTCGAATAATTCGTATTGCAACAGACAAGGAGTACGACTTCCCTTTTGAAATTCCCGAAGACTACGAACGTAAAGTACCCGTACAAAAATGAAAAAACTAGTTCGCAGAAACCTCATTTTAGCAAGCACCTCTCTAGTGCTGTTTGCGGCGTGTTCTATTTTCGCGGTGCGCTCTTTTAGTCAAAGCAAAAAAGAAGATTTGCAAAAACAGCGCGACGAAATCAATGAAAAAATCGCTCTTACAAAAAAGCTAATTCGAGAATCGGAATCTAGTCAGAAAGTAACCAGTAGTCAGCTCGCTATCCTCAATGAGCAGTTGTCCTACAGAGAGCAATTACTAAACAATATCAACTCTGATATTAGAGGAATAGACAATGAAATTGGCAACAAAGAATCTAATGTTACACGTCTAAATTCTGATCTGGATTTTTTGAAAGAAGAATATGGTCAGATGATATTTCAAGCGTATAAAAACAAATCTTCATACGCTAAACTCATGTTCATTTTTGCAGCAGAAGATTTCAATCAAGCATATAAGAGACTAAAACTCACGCAGCATTACGCAACTGCACGTAAGAAGCATGTCGACGAAATTGAATCCGTAAAGACCGCAATATCACAAAACATTTCTTCTCTTCAGCAAGATAAGACCTTGAAAGAGCGCTTGGCATCCGCAAAGGAGCAAGAGAAAAATGAAATTGCACAAAACAAGACAGCGCAACAAAGCAAGCTATCCTCGTTAAAAAGTGAAGAAAAGAAACTTCGCGACCAACAGAAAAAACAAGAGGGCGATAGAAAGAAACTCTCTGCAAAAATTGAAGAGATCATTCAGAAAGAAATTGCAGAAGCTCGTCGAAAAGAGCAAGAAAAGGAAGCAGCAGAAGCGAAAGCGAGAGCAGCGGCCAATCCAAATGCAGAAGTAAAACCGAAGACCGATGCTTCGGGAAACAAGCCAAAGACATCTGCTCCGGCAATAAGCGCAGCACCAGAGGTACTGGCATTGAACGCAGACTTCGAAAAGAACAAAGGCACATTGCCGTGGCCTGTTTCCGCGGGTGTAATCACACAGCGATTCGGAAAACATCCTCACTCTAGCATCGCAGGAGTTGAAGTGAATTCAAACGGAGTAGACTTCGTTACCGATAAAGAAAATACAGTCCTTGCCGTTTTCGCAGGAACAGTATCAAGCATCTTCGCCATTCCTGGCGCAGGACAAAACATCATCGTTACACATGGTTCGTATAAAACCGTTTATTCAGGACTAAACAATGTGACTGTTTCTGTAGGTGATAAAGTATCTCTAAAGCAGAAGTTAGGCACTGTATTATATGATGGCGAAGAGTACACTCTGCACTTCGAAATCTGGAAAGTAAATACCGAAACCGGAGTAGCTCAAAACCCAGAGCTCTGGATTAAGAAAAGATAAGAGATGGACTAGGGATGATGGTTGAATTTTAAACATCAAAAGTCAACCATAAGACATCAAACATGTTCCACGGATCTGTAGCCCTGAAGGCCGCCGCTGTGGATCGCAAGAATCTTATCGGACTTTTCAAAATAATGACTGTGCAATAGATCATTGACTCCGAACATTAGCTTTCCAGTGTACACTTGATCCAGCGGAATGTCTTTTTCCGTTTTTGTTTTTTCAATAAAATCTAAAAGCTCGTGAGTCGTCTTCGCGTATCCCCCGAAATGATAATCGTCGTGAAAAATGACTGTGTTTACTAGTTCTTTCGCCGCATCACGATCCATGAGAAAATACTCAAGATGATTAAATATTTCATCTTTCATAAAGCCACCTTTTAGTGAAGGAAAAACGTGCAGCGTTTGATGCTTTTTCAATGCTAACAATAATCCTGCAGCCATGGCGCCCGTGCCAGCTGAACAACAAATACGATTGTACTCATCATCTGCAGGCTCCAAGATTTCAATGCATCCATTAATGCCTAAAAAATTGGCTCCACCTTCCGGAATGATGAAACAAGGACCATACTGCTCCATCAACCACATCTTAAAATCCTCCGTGTGTTTTTCTTTGTAGGCTTCGCGAGTTACAAACTCCAACTGCATTCCATAAGACTCTGCATCAATCAACATCTGCGATTTTTCCTCTAATTGTTCGCCACGAATAATACCGATGCTCTTCATTCCATTCTCACGCGCAGCATAGGCTAGCGCATGAATGTGATTGCTCCATTGACCCCCAAACGAAAGAAGGGTGTCGTATTCGCCCATTTTGGCCTGTTCAATATTGTATTTTAATTTAAACCACTTATTTCCACTGATAATAGGATGAATCTTATCCACCCTTTTCACCACACAAATAGGACTTTCAGACCAACGCGAATACTCCATAGAAGCCTGTTTTGTTATGAAACAAACATAGTTGAATAAACAATTCACGCCCTTCTTTGTTAATCAACTTATTACCCACATTTGTGGCTGAAGATTATGAGTGATAACGATATATTGAATAATAACAACGTGAAGGAAGAGGCTGCTGATTACTACTACAGTCCTGAGGGGTACATCGTATTTACCGAATCCTATCATAGAAAAAGAGGTTATTGCTGTCAAAGCGGCTGCAAACACTGTCCCTATGGCTACGACAAGAAAACAGGGAAATTTCGCTAAGGCGTTTACCTTTGTATCATGTTAGCCGCAGAAAAACAAATCACAAAAGAGCAATTCAAACTTCTCGTAGCCGAAGGCATCCCTTCTGTGCTTCCTGAGTTGCAACCTCATGATCCGAATACGAATCACGCACCAAAGCGAAAAGACATTCTTTCTATTGAAGAAAAGAAATTGGCTATTCGCAATGCGCTTCGCTATTTCCCTGAAAATCTCCACGCAGAATTAGCTCCTGAGTTTGCCGAAGAACTCAATACTGTTGGTCGAATCTATATGAATCGATACAGACCAACATATGCTATCTACGCTCGTCCAATCGACTGGTATCCTGCAAAGTGCCAACAAGCGGCAGCCATCATGCTCATGATTCAAAACAATTTGGATCCGGCTGTGGCGCAACATCCTCACGAACTAATAACCTATGGCGGTAATGGCGCGGTTTTCCAAAACTGGGCTCAATATCGCTTAGTAATGAAATATCTTTCTGAGATGACCGAAGAACAAACGCTCGTCGTTTATAGCGGTCACCCTCTTGGACTTTTCCCCTCTTCGCAAAACGCACCGCGAGTTGTAGTAACAAACGGAATGATGATTCCTAATTACAGCAAACCGGATGATTGGGAAAAATTCAATGCTTTAGGTGTAACTCAATATGGTCAAATGACCGCGGGTTCTTACATGTACATCGGCCCTCAAGGCATTGTGCATGGCACAACTATCACTGTGATGAATGCTGCGCGAATGGTGCGCAGAAAACGCGGTGACAATGGCATCTATGACTTGCCTGCCCAAGGCCTCGTATTCGTTACTGCGGGTCTCGGTGGTATGAGCGGCGCTCAGCCAAAGGCTGCAAATATTGCTGGTTGCATTTCAATCACGGCAGAAGTAAATCCTAAAGCAGCTTACAAACGACACGAACAGGGCTGGGTAGATGAAATCAGCGACAACGTCATGGAGGTTGTTGAACGCGTCAGAAAAGCCAAAGCGAATGATGAGGTCGTTTCTATTGCTTATATCGGAAACATCGTAGACATCTGGGAGGCATTTGATAAAGAAAATATTCAAGTCGACCTCGGAAGTGATCAGACTTCACTTCACAATCCGTGGGCTGGTGGGTACTATCCAGTAGGGCTTTCTTTTGAAGAAAGCAACGAAATGATGGCTAACCAACCTGAGCTTTTCAAAGAAAAAATTCAAGACACCCTACGTCGCCATGCTGACGCCGTGAATAAACATTCTGCTAAGGGAATGTACTTCTTCGATTATGGAAATGCATTCCTACTCGAAGCATCTAGAGCTGGCGCCGAAGTAATGGCAAATGATCACATTCGATTCAAATACCCTAGTTACGTTCAAGATATTCTTGGTCCAATGTGCTTCGACTACGGGTTCGGTCCATTCAGATGGGTTTGCGCCAGTGGTAAAGACGAAGATTTAGAAAAAACAGATAGAATTGCTGAGCGCGTGCTTCAAGATTTAAAGAAAGAAGCTCCTGAAGAAATTCAACAGCAGATGGCCGACAACATACGTTGGATTCAAGAGGCTAATAAAAATAAACTTGTAGTAGGTTCAAAAGCCCGCATTCTATATGCTGATGCTATTGGCAGGATGATGATTGCGAAAGCCTTCAATGATGCTATTGCTGCCGGCGAAATTGGAATGGTTATTTTGGGTCGCGATCATCACGACGTTTCAGGAACAGATTCTCCATATCGCGAAACATCAAATATTTATGACGGTTCCAGCTTCACCGCTGATATGGCCGTGCAGAATTTCGTTGGTGATGGTTTCCGCGGTGCAACATGGATTAGCCTTCATAATGGCGGCGGTGTTGGCTGGGGTGAAGTAATCAATGGTGGTTTCGGAATGCTTCTAGAAGGAACACCAAACAGTGAAAAGAAGCTGTTGAGTATGCTGCATTGGGATGTCAACAATGGTATTGCACGCAGATCATGGGCACGAAATAAAGAAGCGATGTTCGCCATCAAACGTGCTATGCAAATGAATCCAGAATTGAAAGTGACAGTTCCTTCAATCGTTGATGACCAAATCATCGAGAACCTCTACTAGACTTAGCAAATTTTACATATTCGAAAGATGCCCTTCAACTTGCGTTGAGGGGCTTTTTCATTTTGCCACGTGCCGTTGTGCAAGTCACTCTCCGTTTTTGACAATTCAACCCTCAATTGCTGTGTCAGGAAACGTTTTGATACTTAAAACGTTTCTTGCTCAACTACAGCACAGTGCTCTTGCCTCTCTAACAAATTAAATTAAAAAGTTTTCTCTTAACAAAGGGGCCAAACTGGGTTAATACGCACAATATATTCAAATATCAATTTAGGAAACGATTTAACACCTTTTTCGTTTCCGCGCCAAAAAGCGATGTATATTTGCCGCCGAAATGGAAGAAAAAGAATCAAAAATCGTTCAAGGCGCATCCAAGATTTTTATGCAATACGGCATAAAGAGTGTCAATATGGATGATATGGCTCGGCATCTAGGTATTTCAAAAAAAACACTTTACTTGGTTGTCAAAGACAAGGAAGACCTCGTTAGAAAGGCGATCTATGCCTTTGGAGAAATAGAAGACAATCAAATCCTCTCAATCGTCAATAAGAATCTTACAGCAATTGATGAGAGTTTCGAAATCATGGAATGGGTGCTTTCTGTATTTCAAAATCTGCACCCATCAATCATGTTCGATATGGAGAAGTACCATCCCGAAGTGTTTCATGATATGCGCGACAATCGCCATAAGATGATTTTCGAATGCATGGTGGCGAACATGAAAAAAGGTCAAAAGGAAGGTGTTTACCGCAAAGACTTTAATCCAGAAATCATCGTCAGAATGTATATGGCACATGTTGAATCGATGTTCAATCCACGACTTTTTCCTCTAGGTTCTTTCAAACTCTCAGAAATATACACTACGGGATACTTGTACCACTTACACGGTATCTCTAGTGCCAAAGGTCACGACCTGATTAAAGACAAATTCAAACACATTAAAAATACTTACTAAACACATCAACATGTCTTTTTATCCCCTTTCCTTATTAAGGAAAACTACAAAAACCATTAAAGCATTGTTGCTACTTGTGGCGTTGGTAATGATAGCACAGTCATCTGCGCTTTCACAAGCTACATTGACACTTCAAGAAGCTACTGACTTTGCTCTGAAGAATGCGCCTTCTGTAAAAAGTGCCAATTATGACGCACAGGTTGCTCAGTTGCAAACTGAAGAACTAATCGGAATTGGCTTACCTCAAGTAAGCGCTTCGGTTCAGTATCAAAATTATCTCGATCTTCCTACATCCATTGTCCCAGGAGATTTCTTTGGCGCTCCTGGTCAGGAAATCAAATTGCAATTTGGTACTCCGCACAACATGACAGCAGGAATCTCTGCTAGTCAACTTCTCTTCAATGGCTCATGGCTCGTGGGTTTGCAAGCAAGTAAAGCATATGCTGAATTGCAAAACAAAAGCATACGCAGCTCTGAAATTGAAATAAAAGAAGACGTTCAACAATACTACCATCTCGCTGCGATCGCAAAGAAAAATGTAGAGGTACTCTCACAAACGAAAGCCGTGTTGACGCAACTTCGCGATGAAACTAATTTGCTCTTCAAAGAAGGTTTTGTAGAAGAACAAGATGTTGAAATGCTTACTCTTTCAATCAGCGATTTGGATAATCGAATCAACGCTGCAACTGAACAAGAAAAATTAACCATTAATATGCTCAAGTTTGTAATAGGCATGCCTGTATCACATGAGGTAGGTCTTTCTCAAACTGCTGATGAGCTCATTGGAACAACAGCATTGGAAAACACACCGTTTTCTGCTGAGGCCAATATCAATGTGCAAATTGCAGAGAATGCACTTTTACTTCAAGAACTTGCATTGAAGAACGAAAAATCAAAACTGCTTCCAAATGCAGCAGCATTCTATAATCTTCAAACACAAGCTTTGCGTCAAGAATTTAACTTCTCTAACACATCAAAAGCTTGGTTCCCAATTCAACTTTGGGGTGTTCAAATGAACATTCCAATTTTTACTGGTGGAAGTCAGGCAAAGTCTATTGAAAAAGCGAAAGTAGAAGTTCAACGTAGTAAAGATGTGCTGAACACCGCTAAAGAAGGCGCTTTT
>CALRZB010000077.1:0-10446 GCA_943372555.1 Chryseobacterium gleum
CCATCCAATCCAAACGAAAGAGGATGTCAATTGTCTATTGTTGTCCCAGGTGCGAAAAAACAGTTGGTGAAAGATTTAGCTGAACGAGGAATCATTGTGGATTGGCGCGAACCGAATGTGATTAGAATGGCTCCAGTGCCTCTATATAATAGTTTTAAAGATATATTCACCTTTGGCGAAGTATTCACTGAATTCTTAAAACGATAAGTTCTATCTAAAAGTTGTTGTCGAAATCACTTTGACACGAATATCACCAAGTGCAACTTCCGACTCTGATTCACTAGATATAGGCCAAGTCGATATTGTATCAATGACATCTTGATCAGTGCTTACCATAGAAACCTGAGATGCTTTTACTTTCTCAAAGTCTTTGATTTTTCTCATCGCAGCGCAGAAATCCTCCTTATCATAAGTGGCTTTGGAAGTGATATACATTGTTCTTGTAGTGCCCTTCTCCGCTCTTATGGCTAATTCGCCATCAAACAATTCACCCCCCAATTCAGTGAGCGAGAATATTATCGTGTGTTACTTCAAAGCTTTCTGTTAAATCATGAACCTCAAACATTACTTCATCCCAAGTAATACAATTCCTTTCGACATCAAACTCCCAACTGCCTACCCCTGCGAGGACAACAGACCTTCTTAAAAGTTCAATTTGTTCAGCGGTGTTCATTTCAAATTTGTTAATGCGAGTATTTCATCTACTCTGGCAGAAAGGGAATTATTTTCTAATTGGTCAGAAGCTATTCCGAATTCTGTTAAATGTAATTTATCCTTTATTAGGATGTCCATAAAGCTTTGCCATGAACACCCCATTTTCTTTGCTTCAATTTCCTTTATCACTTTGCCTTCAGGACCAATATACAAATAAGGTTTCCGAAGTGGTAAGTACTCAAAGTATTTCGTTGTAAAGAAATTTCGATTGTGTTCGGCAAGGAAGATAATGCAAAAATCGGCTAGTGCTATTTCTGAAAATATTCTATCTCCAATTGAATCAGAAGATTCTACTATTGAATGCTCTTTAAAAAATTGAGAAACTTTTTGAGGAGAAACAGTATAAAACGATACTTTCAAACGTGAATAAATGGCGGGGTGATTAGCCTTTAGAAAATCTAAATCAAGTGCCATTTTTTTCAAAAACAACTCTCCCTCTTGATAAATTTCCCCTCCATAAACTAATCTTATTTCGCCATCCTTCGGTCTTTGTGAAAACCTAGGGCAATCATCTGGATCATAAAAATGTTTTAATTCATAGAGTTTATTATTCCACTTTCCGTTATCCAACTCTCTCAATTCATCCATAAGAATATCGCTTGGAGAAGAGATAACATCGGCATTTGAAAGTACCGATTTCACTTTATCTATTTCTTGATTGAATCTTTTCTTACTTAGGTTGGGAATACCATAATTTTTGGCTTTAAGCCACGGATCCCTTAAATCTATCCATAATTTGAAACCACCATTTTCTCTTAAATACTCAGCTGCATAATAGCACAAATTGAAAGGTGCTCCGGTACAAAACACCCATTCTGCTTGAGTCTCAGAAAGCAATTGCTTAAGCAAACGATTAAATTCAGCCTTCCAGCCTATAGCAAGATCGAACGGGGTTCCTTTTTCTCTCCGCTCATTTAATTTAATCGCCAGTTTATAAGTGATTCTATCTAGAGCAGAATTGCGAACAGAAAATCGAGTTAATTGAGCTTTTCTAGGGATTGAAAATGTTCTTATTGAACTAGATTGAACATCAGAAGTCCAATGCGAAATTTGACCATCTAGTGGCTCGGATTTTATGACGTATACGTTGAATCCTCTTGAAGCAAAGCCTTTGGAAATCTTTCCCCATCGCCTTCCTCCGATACCAAAATTCGGAGGAAAATCGAAATTTATCAGGATAATATTTTTATTCTCCAAACTCATTTACTTTAGAAGCAACGAATTGAATTTGTTCTTCTGTAAGCTCTGCATACATTGGCAAGGAAAGGATTCTACCTGATGCATTTGTTGCATTGGGATAATCTGCTTTAGCTTCATCCATATTCTTGCAATAACAAGGCATAAGTGGGAGAGGAGTAGGGTAATGTATAGCAGTCTCAATTCCGAAACCTTTTAGAAACGAAGCCAACTCATCTCTTCGATTGTGTTGAATTACGTAAAGATGATAAACATGCTTTAAATCACTCTCAACTTGCGGTCTAACTATCTCCGCATTCAAATATTTATTATACAAAGCGGCATTCTTAATTCGACTATCAGTCCATTCATTTAAATACTTCAACTTCACTCCCAATATTGCAGCTTGAATCCCGTCCATTCTAGAATTCCGGCCTTCCATAATGTGATTATGTTTTCCAATTTGACCATGATTTGCAATGGCTCTTGCTGTAACAGCGAGATCACTATTGTTTGTGGCCATTGCTCCAGCATCTCCGTATGCTCCCAAATTCTTTCCTGGATAAAAACTGAAGCTTGAGCAGTCACCGAAAGTTCCTGCCTTTTTCCCGAAAACCTCGGCACCATGGGATTGAGCGCAATCTTCCAAAACAAATAAATTGTGCTTCTTGGCGATAGCCATCAACACATCCATTCGCACTGGATAGCCATATAAATGAACAGGAATAATTGCCTTTGTCTTACTGGTTATCTTCGCTTCTATTTTATTCAGATCGATAAGATTATTCTGATCTACATCAACAAAAACAGGCTTCGCCCCTACTGATGTCACTGCCTCAGAAGTACTAATCCAAGAAATAGCAGGAACTATTACTTCGTCTCCTTGGCCTATTCCTGCCGATTGAAGTAAAATCTCTAAAGAGTCTGTTCCATTAGCGCAAGCCACAACATGCTCCTGTCCAAGAAAAACTCCGAATTCGCTTTCAAAACGACTTGCAAATTCTCCTCCAATAAATGCAGTCTTATTTATTACAGATTCAATAGCTCCATCGATTTCATTTTTTAATGATTCATACTGAGCTTTCAAATCAACAAAAGGTACGTTCATACTAAACAAATTTTAATAGCACATTTTCATTTTGAACTTCACGAAATGCATTTATCGAATCTATTATTCGATTCCTTGACACATAACTTCCCTGAATAATCTCCTTAAAATTAATTTCCACTTCAGCAATTTCTTCTGAAAGAAAACCTCGTCGTTCAGCACCAACCTTATTGAACTTCAATATTTTTCCAGACACTCCTACTACAACACAGAAGGGCAAAATATTCGTTTTTATTCCTGCCTGAAGACCAATCATCGCTGATTCGCCAATATTTACCCATTGGTGAATCACGCTACCTAAACCGAGATAAGCACTTTCGCTTACCACACATCCTCCACCCATAGTTGCACCGTTCGCCATTACTACTTTATTCTCCAATAAACAATCATGTGGCAAGTAACTTCTTGCCATGATGTAATTGCCATCTCCGATTTTACTTTCAAGTCTCCTTACGGGAGAGTTGAAATTAACAAATTCACGAATGGTGTTATTGGAACCAATAATCACTTTACCTCCTTCGACCAATCTATCACCCTTAGACCCCATTTCCCCAGGAGTGCCAAGACTTATTTGATTATAAAACACATTGTCATTTCCAATTTCTATAGCGTTTGAAAGAAATGACCCTCCTTGAAAAGTATTATTATTACCTATCTGAATATCACCTTGAAAAACACAATAAGGGCCGATTACATTGCCTTCTCCCAAAGTAATATTTCCTTCCAAAATGGCGGTTGGATGAATAGTATTTGATTTTCCTAAATTCATCAATTAACCGCGAATATTACTATAGATTTTTTCAATTGCATGTATGCTGCGGATTCCTTCCGTGCCCTCTACATTGCTCGACTTAATCAAATTAAGTTCATTGATTATACTAGAAATCACTTTGTCGTGGTTGCTCGATGTTCCTTGGTATTTACCATAGGAATTTGGCTTGTCATTGAAGTCAATCCCTTCCGGAAGAGGAAATCCTTCTACATCCCAAAACTCAATCTTATTTAAATATTGACCACCAATTTTAATCGTTCCCTTCTCGCCTATGATGGTAATACTTCCTTCAAAATTCTTGTGGTAAACACATGTTGTCCAAACAATAGAACCAACCGTGCCCGAATCAAACTTTAAAACAGCCATTCCACTGTCTTCCGTTTCAATCTGGTGATTTTGAGTTTCGGCCATTGCCTTGACATCAACTATATCTCCGCACCACCAAATAAGCAAATCGATGAAATGACTAGCCTGTGTGTACAGAGCTCCACCCTCTTGTTCAATTTTTCCTCTCCAAGGTGATTCATCATAATAACCTTGATATCTATTCCAAAGAATATCACATTTTACAATGAATATCTTTCCTAATCTGCCCTCATCCATTGCCTGTTTGGCAAGCTTCACAGGAACATTATGGCGATTTTGTTTTACTACCCACAATTTCTTTTTGCAAGCCAAAGCGACATCGTTCATTTGCTGGCAATCGCTAGAACTTAATGCCATAGGTTTTTCAACCAAAACATTAAACCCTTTTTCCAAAGCCTTAATCGCCATCTCTTTGTGCAGAGCATGAGGCGTTACTACGTTCACAATGTCGGCTTTAACTTCAGACAACATTTGATCATAGTCCGTATAAAAAGGTAAACCTCCATACAATTCAGACTGAGCTTTTGAAAGTTCTTGATTGACATCGCAAATTGCCACAATCTCAGCATAAGGATCGGCGTCCAAAACAGCAATGTGTCTTTTACCAATACTGCCGCATCCTACGACAACAAATTTTATCTTTTCCATACTTCCAAAAAGTAGCTGTTATTAAGGCCTAGTAAGACAAAAGTAATACAACCTTCATCTCGATAAAAGCACGAAAATGCCAAATAAGAAATTTGTGTTTATATGAGCGCCGAACCACGAACCTTTGAACTCAGCGGGTAAGTTCGTTTACAATATCAATAAATACCTGTTCCCCGTCACAATTCCAATGTGTATCGTTAGGGTGATAAATCACCGTTGATTTACTCTTTTCAACAAGTGGGGTAAATACATCGATCATCATTGAATCCCGTTTAGGGTGATTGAACACACGCTCTATAAGATGATTATGTCCCTTCGCATCATTGATAGCTGAATCCAATACCGTGACTTTATTCGGTACAATCACAAAATAAACTTTATCAAAACCTAAACTTCGGTAGTAAGCCAACAACTTATTAATTTGAGCAACATACTCATCTATCCTTTGGTCGCTGATAGGGGTGAATGAACCCATGGGGCCCGTCATTTCTTCGTGATAATAGAGATTCTTCTCATCTTCACTCAAATAAACAAACTCATTTACTCGATTAAAAATCTTATGATTCAAGCCCGCTTTCACCTCTTTGACTTTCAATGATAAAGGGTCATTGAACATCGCTTGCTGAAGGACATTCTCGGCCTTGAAAGAAAACCAATCCAGACCACCAGCATTATCTGCATCTTCATAGATCTTAGGGAAGGTCTCTGATGAATCAACTATTATACTCGATTCATCATCCAAACCAAGCGCATGTCTTTCTATGATTTCTATAATAAGAATATCTTCAGTAGTGCTGTCCATCGGCGGAATGCGTAGCTGCTGCGTCCATCGTATATAGAAATAGTGATCAATATTCGTGAGACGTTGGGAACTATTAGAAAGTGTTCCCAGGAAACTATCTCCAAGCATAAACATTCTGCGCTTCGCTTTCATCGGCTTGTTTTCAAACCGAGCGTCACAAAAAGGCTTTTCAATGCCGAATCCAGGCAATCCACTCATCTTGTATAAATCACCTCTGCGATTGGCATAGCGCACTAAATCATCAATAACAGAATCCATCAGTTGCGGCGAATGCGCCAACACCAGCCAGGCAAGCGATAGTAACAATGCCAGATATTTCAGAATCCTAAAAATCAAAATTGAAAATAGATAAACTGTTCTTGATTAAACACACCCAATAGATAGATCACAAATATCACCACACTAGACATCGTTGCGAAAGACCAAGTACTATTTAGCCTTAATCGCAAATCCATTTTCTCGATTATTAATAGGACTAGTATTAGTAAAACACTAAGAATTATTTCAGCACTATTCATGGCACTCGAAGAAATCACACCAAAATCAGCTCCTCCGAATAATAATTGAATTATACCGAATGATTGTTCGGTTGATGGTGTGCGAAAGAAAATCCATGCAATAGAAACCACAAAAAATGTAAGAATCATTTTCACAAAATCAGGAATCATAGCCTTTCCAAAACGACTTCTATAAACCAACTCTACCACCACAAAAGCCGCGTGCAGGGCGCCCCACAACATAAAATTCCATCCGGCTCCATGCCATATTCCGCTAACTAAAAATATGATGGTTAGGTTTACATATCGTCGCAAAACGCCATGTCTATTTCCTCCCAAAGGAACGTACAGATAATCTCTAAACCAAGTTGATAAAGAGATATGCCATCGCTTCCAAAACTCTTCTACCGATCTGGCGAAATAAGGCTTATTGAAATTCGTCATTAAATCAAAACCCATAATGCGCGCACTACCTATAGCAATATCTGAGTAACCAGAAAAATCGCAGTAAATCTGAAATGAAAAGAAAACTACTGCCAGCCAAAGATTAGCGCCACTCATATGCGACCAATCTCCGTATACTTCGTTTACAAAAACAGAAAGTCGATCAGCGATAACTACTTTCTTGAAAAATCCCCACAGCATTTGACTGAATCCCTTACGAAATCGATCGACATTCCATGTATGCTCTTCCCTAAATTGATGCAGTAAATTCTGCGGTCGCTCTATTGGACCCGCTACAAGTTGAGGATAGAACATTACGTATAACGAGTAAATACCAAAATGACGCTCCGCATTTTGATGACCGCGATATACTTCAATAGTATAACTCATGGCCTGAAAGGTGTGAAACGAAAGTCCTACTGGGAGCAAAATATCCAAGAAAGGCAATGGATTTTCAGCACCACTCAATCCAAGGAGATCAGTTATATTTTGATTTATGAAATTCCAATATTTGAAAGTGCCTAACACACCAATATTGGCTATTAATGAAGCAATTAAAAAAACCTTCTTTCTGCTGCCTTTCGATTGTTCAATAAGGATTCCCGCAAAGTAATCAACTACAATTGTAAAGCCCAAAATCGCTATGTACACAGGCTTAAACGCCATGTAAAAATAACAACTGGCAATAAGCAGCAGCAACCATCTGAACCTATGAGGTAGGTCAAAATAAAGTATCGTTACAACAACGAAAAAAAGAATAAACTGTATGGAATTGAAGAGCATCTAAGGTATTCCTGGTGCCCAAAAGTACATCAACGCACGAGGGTTACCTGCCCATTGATCTCTTTTTCTTCAGAGATTTTTCCTCCACCCTCATCTATAGTGAAGAGAATTCTATAGTGATAGACGCCAGCCTCTACATATTCATCGCCATCACGACGCTGCCCAAGCCATGGACGATCAAGGGAACGGGTTTCAAACATCTGTTCACCCCATCTATTCCACATCACCAAATAATAGCTAGCAACATTAACTCCTTCAACGAGCCAAATATCATTGATACCATCTCCATCTGGAGTAAATGCATTGGGTGCCCAAATAGCTCCTGGACATTCTTCAAAAATGAACATCTGATAACGAGCTTCGCAACCCAAATCCGTGCTGATTTTTACATAATAAATTCCTGGAGCTGTAGCGTTGTAAACTTGTCCTGTCGTGCCATCTTCCCACTCATAAGTGCACCCTTCATTCTTAGCATCTAGCTTAGCGACGTATGGAGGTAGCGTAAAGCAAAAGTCCATTTCACTTGGCGTAAAAGGATTTTCAGGCAAAGGATTAAACAACACATAAACCATGTCAATGCTTTCACAAAATCCATTATCGACCGAAACTGAATAATCTCCTGTTTGATTGATATTGATATTAGTAGCTTGTGACCCCGTGCTCCATTCGTAATTCAGACCTAACTCGCCTGCAATCAGATTCACAACTTCTCCTTCACAAGCCACTTGATCTGGCCCAAGATCTACGATAGGATATGGATTAACCGCAACTACTATTTCATCCTCAGAAATACAGCCGGCTGGGCTAGTTACAACAACATGATATGTTCCTGCTTCCGAAACAACAACAGAATTTGTCGTTGGGCCGTGATTCCATGCGAATAAATGATCATTAGCCCATCCAGTGGTAACCTCAAAATCATCTCCTTCGCACAAATTGATATCTGGTCCAAGGTCTGTTACCTCCGTTTGCATATCGATTGTGATAGTAGTAGTTCCCACGCATCCAGCTGCGTTCTCAGCACTAACTGTAATCATTCCGCTTTGATCCAAAATCAAAGATGTAGTTGGAGATGTAGGGTCAGCCACCATGTTTGCAGGAAACCAAGACCATGACAGTGCACCAACAAAATCAGTACTAGCCTCAACAGCCTCTCCGACTACTGAACAACCGCCAATTTCATCTTCAGAGACTGATACCATAGGAGTTGGAAGTACTGTGATATCAAAAGAATCAGAGTAAACACATCCACTTGCTGTGTGTTCCATATTTAGCGTAACAGCAGTGCTGCTTTCTGGAGTAATATTCACTGAGACTCCATTGCCAATTGGAGCTACAGGCTCGGTGCAAATCCAGTCAAAACCAAATCCTGCGCCTGTTCCCATTCCTGCCGCTGTTGCATTCACGACATCCCCTGCACAAACTGGTACATCATTAAATGTAATAGACATTGCAGTAATTGGAGATTTGTCAATTTGGATTTCAGCTGTTTCAATACAGCCCTCTTCAGATGTAACAGTTACCGTATAAAGGGTATTTACATCAGGATTTGCAGATGGCTCAGGGAAATACAATCCCGACAAACTACCATCATTCGGTCCCCATTCGTAAGTATAATTTCCCGTAACATCAGGAGTGGCATGAAGAACCATTGGATCACCATCGCATATTGCAGCATCAGGAGAAACATCTAAATTGAAAAGTAAACCAACATTTACCAAAACCGAGTCTGTGTAAACACACCCACTCCAAATGTCGGTGATATTAAGAACGTAATTCGTTGTTACATCTGGTGAGCCCACAGGATGAAGCACATCTGTAAGATCAAGTGTAGATGATGGAGACCAATCGTAAGAAAAATTCCCTTGTGTATTGGTTGCAATATAAACTTCATCTATGCTCCAGTTGTCTTGATTGCCCGCCCACGCTCCAACTTGAATCCATCTAAATTTGGTAGCTGTTGTTAACGCTCCTGCAGGTATTTCAATAGCAAGATCCGTGAAATTAGGATACGCAGATTCATTAAATACCATAATAGTATTTCCAGGAGGGAAGGTGACTCCATCCGTTGAATAGCGTAATTCTACGTTGTCACCAGGTTCTGCATTATCACAAGGTGCAACACCATTCGCAATTTTTATGGAAAAGAAAATAGTACCTCCCATTGACACGTTGATGGCATTGGTTGTTGCGCTTCTTTCTCCTGTTCCAGTAAAATATAAGGCGCTACCGGAAACAGAACCGCAAATACTGCTCGATGCTCCGTTATTAATATCATCCCAATCTCCTAGAGAAATATTAGGATCAAAATTATCAGACCAAACAACAGTTTCTGTCGCTGCATCAATCTGCACACTTTCGCCCTCGCAGATAAAAGTATCATCAACGACTAAATCAAATGATGTAATATTTCCAGGACTTACATTAATAGTAACATTTTGAGATGAACTCGCACATCCTGTTGGTGTAGATACCGTCACAGTATAGGTAGTGCTCACCATTGGACTTGCAATAGGGTTTGGTATGGTAGCGTCATTCAAGGTGCTAGACGGGCTCCAAACATAGTTGTAAGTAGCTGAGGTAGTTTGGGGAGAAACTTGCAATTGCACACTTTCATGCTGACAAATACTTTCGCTAGGAGGATCAACTGTAAATACAGGAGGATTTATATCTTCAATGCTGTAATAAAATTCTTGCTCACATCCACTGATATTCTCATTCGCAACTGCTACATAAATCGCGCTAGAAACAGGAGCCGCTAGTTGATAATCATATCCAGTATAAATCGGGGTTTCCATATCTTGGTAGTTGTACCAAACAGGATTAAAAT
This sequence comes from Chryseobacterium gleum, assembly GCA_943372555.1. Lineage (GTDB taxonomy): Bacteria > Bacteroidota > Bacteroidia > Flavobacteriales_D > Sanyastnellaceae > JAIXWP01. The sequence continues at coordinate 10,141 of CALRZB010000077.1, forward strand.
AAGATGGTTCTACAGAAATTGTAACCGATCCATTCGCACATTCCGCTTGATCAAATTCGATTGGCGGCGTTGGTTTAAATGAACCTACAGAATAAGCGTAAGATTCTGATTCACCATTTCCGTATACATAGCCAGTCACCCCATCTGGTGCGGCAAGTGAGTGTGTTCCTTCCGAAATTGCAAATGCCGCAAACATGTGCGACGAACAATTTGGGAATGTTTGAAATAAATTGGAGGCAATTGGCACTCCATCAAAATAAACATTCGAAATATCATCAGTTTCAACGACCACATTCAAATAATGCG
>CALRZB010000078.1:0-10441 GCA_943372555.1 Chryseobacterium gleum
ATTCTGTTTTTGTCAAATTCTCAATCACCAACGAATCACAAGAATTCTTCATCTACGGTTACCTTGAAAATACGGCAATCGATGAAATTGATATTTATCAGTTGGGCGAAAGCACCCGACAAATCGTATCATCTGGCGAACATTTGTCATATAATGAACGTGGCTCTGAGCACCCCGGGGTGAATTTTCAAATGTTTATTAAACCTGGTCAAAAGGCAGATTTCATAGCTCGAATCAAAACGGGTGAACAATTGCTTTTGCCTATCAAAGTCGGCAAAGAAAAATTTATCAATGCAGAACAATCACGTAAAGAGCTTTTCTATGGCTACTACATGGGTTGGATTTTGGTAATGCTTATCTATAACCTCTTTGTTTGGATTACAGTAAGAGATAAAGTTTACCTGTACTACGTATTCTATATTCTAACTGTTGGTTTGACTCAGCTTGTATTGAATGGATTTGCATCGAAGTATTTGTGGCCTGATGCTACAAAAGGCTCTATGATAGCATCCATTATAATTCCCGTTCTCAGCGGAATTGCAACTGTGATGTTCTCTAGAAATTTCATTCAAACAAAGCGATTTACACCAAGGATTGACAAAATGCTTATTGGCTATTTGATCATCTACATGGTGGTTTTGATTTTGGCTTTCACACCGTATTTGAATATTTGTTATGTATTGATTGACTTCAACGCAGCCTCAGCTCTGATTCTCGTGTACTCTGCAATTGTGGCGGTGCGAAACAAATATCGTCCTGCTACTTTCTTCTTGGTGGCATGGGTAATCTTCTTGACTGGAGTGACTTTGTTTGCTCTGAAAAACTTTGGAGTATTGCCATTTGATAATCTGACCAATTACGCATTGCCGATTGGTAGCGCGCTGGAAACAGTGTTACTCTCTTTCGCACTTGCTGATAGAATTAACCAATTCAAAAAAGAAAAAGAAGATTCTCAACACAAGATGATCCAAGTGATGTCGGAAAATCAGCAACTCATAGAAGAACAAAATGTTCAACTTGAGATGAAAGTTCACGAAAGAACGCTGGACTTGGAAGTGGCAAATTCAGAATTGAATGAAACATTGCAAAATCTTAAGTTGACGCAAAATCAACTTGTTGAAGCAGAAAAATTGGCATCGCTAGGTCAAATGACTGCTGGTATTGCTCATGAGATAAATAATCCAATCAATTTCGTTTCATCAAACGTACTTCCATTAAGAAGAGATATTGATGATATCCTTGAAGTGCTTAATGAATATTCTGCAATTGAAAATGAAGAGGAATTCAAGAATAAACTTCCGGATATAAAAGCCAAGATCAAGAAATTGGATATTCCTTATTTGCAAACAGAGGTCAACCAGTTGCTAGGTGGAATTGAAGAGGGTGCTAGAAGAACGGCTGAAATTGTAAAAGGTCTCCGCATCTTCTCGCGAATGGATAGAGACACATTGGTTTCTTCAAATATCAATGACTCTATCAATAGCACTTTGGTGGTGATGAAATCCATGACAAAGGGAGAGGTGACAATTATTAAAGAATTGGCGCCTGAGATGATTGATATTATGTGCTACCCAGGCAAACTCAATCAAGTGTTTATGAATATTATCTCAAATGCGGTGTATGCTACCAATATAGCAGGCAGAAATGTAGCTGAACGAATAATTGAGATAAAAAGCGAACTAAGGGAAAAAGAGGTGATTGTGACCATTAAGGATAACGGTTCAGGGATTGCACAAGCCCACATCGACAAGATTTTTGATCCCTTCTTCACCACAAAGGCAGTGGGTGAGGGTACAGGTTTGGGACTTTCAATTGTCAACGGGATTATTGAGGAACATAAGGGTAGTATTGAAGTATTAAGTAATCATTTGGAGGGTACGAAGTTTATCATACATTTACCTCGCTTTATAGTTTAGTTTAGTAAATACCGTTGACGACTCGAAGACTTCTATATTTAGATGACGAGGAAAATAACCTCGTGGCTTTCAAAGCCCTGCTACGTCGGGACTATGAGATCTATACTACTACGTCTCCTCAGGAAGCCGTTCAGTTGCTCAATGAGCATCAGATTCCAGTAATTCTTTCGGATCAAAAGATGCCAGAGATTAGCGGCGTGGAGTTTTTTGAACTCACAAAGCAGGACTTCCCTAATACCGTTCGCGTTCTTGTAACTGGATATGCCGATATAGAAGCAGTTATTGATGCCATTAATAAGGGTGGAGTTTATCGTTATGTTACAAAACCTTGGGATGAAAATGATCTGAGGATTTGTATTGAAAATGCATTTGATAAATACGAAAAAAGAGTTGAGCTAGAGCAGAAGAATAATGAGCTCATGCTCGCGAATTCAGAATTAGAAAAATTCATATACAGTGCATCCCACGATTTAAGAGCGCCATTAGTTTCCATAAAAGGTGTCATTTCACTTGCCCGATTGGAACAACTTGGCGAAAAATCGGATGGCTACTTAAGCATGATAGAGAAGAGTGCAAATAAATTGGACGATTTCGTTCAGAATATTATTCACTTCTATCAAAATTCAAAGAGAGAAATCGAGAATAATCCTATCGATTTCCAACAGTTTATTCCGCAATTACTTGAGCAGTACAAAGGCTATGAAGGCGCGGAAAGAATCGAGTTCAGAACATCAATAAATTGCACTTCTGCATTTAGTGGTGACGAATATCGATTCAGGATTATTATTGGGAATTTAATTGCAAATGCCATTAAGTTTGCCGACCCATCAAAGGTTTCCAGCATCATTGAAATAGAAGTGATCCAAAATGCAGAAAAGGTTTTGGTGAAACTAATGGATAATGGTCTCGGCATTCCTCCAGAAACATCCGAGATTATTAAAGAATTCTTTAATAGTCGCTCCGAGAAAAGTTCAGGTACAGGAGTAGGGCTATACTTAATTCGGGAAGCCGTGTCGAAAATGGGAGGAAAGATTCAAGTTTCTTCCATATTTAAAGATCACACAAAATTCATTCTTGAAATACCTAACAAAGCATGAGGAAGTTGGTTTTACATCTTGTCGATGATAATGACATCGATATTGCAGTTAACACCAAGTTGCTGCAACTCGCCCAAATCGGCGATGAGACTGTAATTTACAATAGTGGTGTAGCTTTCTTAGATCGAATAGAATCCCAAAAAGAACATTGGTTGCAGCACAATAACGTAGTGCTCTTGGATATCATGATGCCCGGTCTTACGGGTTTCGAGACTATGATTCGCTTTGGTGAAATGGACGAAGCTGTTCACAAAGCATTCAATGTATTTATGCTCTCTAGCAGCATCGATAGAAATGATATCAAACAAGCGGAAGGAACTCCATTCGTTCACCGTATCCTAGAAAAGCCATTAGACGTTTACTTGCTCAAGAAGCTTATTCAGGATCTAGGCTGATAGTTTGGTAGTTTGATAGTTTGGTAGTTTGATAGTTTGGTAGTTTGGTAGTTTGATAGTGTGATAGTTTGGTAGTTTGAAAGTTATTTTTCTTTTAGTCTTTTCGCTGAAGTCGAGATAATTGCGTTGAGTATCTTTTTGAGCTCAATTACCTGCGGTTGAAGCATGGAGCAATCTGGATAACCAGCGGATTCATGGCATAATTCTATCCAATATTCGGATTCTAGCAGTTCTTTATGGGCTATTTTCATTTTATGAACGAAGTCTCGAAGACTCTCAGCACTATTTGATTCTCTAATATTTGCTCCAATAGCAGTGGCAGATCTAATTAATTGATTGGAAATAGCATATTTTTTTTGAGCATCGAGTAGAGCACAATATTGAATTGCATCTAGTGCGAATTTTTTTGACTTCACAAAAGAAGGACTCGGATTCATAGTTTTTCAGTTTTCAGCAAAGCTAAAGTCCCATTTGAAAAAGGATGTCGAAATTCCTATGCAGCTTTATTCTCATATATATAAATGATAGACTTCCAAACTACCACACTACCAAACTACCACACTACCACACTACCAAACTAATGCCTTTCCCCCCTGAGCATCTCCCGTTTTCCTGGAGGGCCGGGGAGTCTGGAAGTGTGAAATCCTGCCGTTGTTAAGTCTCTTCTCACTTGTCCTTTGGCGCAATAGGTAACGAATATTCCACCTTTGCGCATTGTAGTGTATAGCTTCTGAAAAATCTCTAATGTCCACATTTCTGGTTGTGCGCGTGGACCGAAAGCATCGTAAAAAATGACGTCGAAATAATCTGCACGAACTGGCCATTCCTGAACTGTAGTGTTTAATTTTTCTACAATAAATGTGTCGTTTATTTTTATCGCGCTATTCCATTCTGCTAAATGGAGCTGTGAGAAAAATGCGCTATTTCCCTCGCCAACTGTGGATTCTACATTGATGGAATCTGTAACTTCTTTTGATAAAGGAAAAGTTTCGAGCGAAGTAAATTCAATTTTTCGATTGTACTTTTCTCCATATTCATTGGCAAGAACAGCATTGAGTCCAGTGCCAAAACCTACCTCTAAAATTCGAATCGGTTGATGCAGCGGATCGATTAAATCTAAACCCTGTTGGATGAATACATATCTCGATTCTTGAAGGGCACCATGGCGAGAATGATACGTCTCGTCGAGCTCGGGATTATACAAAGAATGTGAACCATCGCCCGTGGTGATGATTTGAGGCATTATTTTCTTCGCATCCATGCAACAAATTTATACTTTCGCATCAATACTAAATGAAATAATAACGTATGGCTAAGAAACAAAGTACTGATAAGAAAAAAGCGAGCAAGAAAGATTCGATTTTAAATCCCGCTTCTCTCACTTTTTTGGAGAACTATATCAATAACGCTTCTCCTACGGGATTCGAAAGTCCAGGTCAGCAAATGTGGTTGGATTACATCCGTCCATACATCGATTCTCATATTATCGATACGTATGGTTCTGTAGTAGGGGTGATCAATCCTGAAGCAAAATATAAAGTGGTCGTAGAAGCTCATGCCGACGAAATCGCATGGTTTGTTCATTACATCACATCTGATGGATTTATTTACTTGCGTCGCAATGGTGGCAGCGATCACATGATAGCTCCAAGTAAACGTGTAAACATTCACACTCCAAAAGGAATTGTGAAGGGTGTATTCGGATGGCCTGCTATTCATACAAGAACAGCAGAGAAAGAAGAAACTCCAAGCATGAAAAATATTTTCTTGGAAGTTGGAGCGACTTCGAAAGATGAAGTGGAGAAAATGGGAATTCACGTAGGTTGCGTTGCCACCTTCGATGATGAATTCATGGTGCTGAATGATCGCTACTACATGGGACGCGCTTTGGATAACAGAGTAGGTGGTTTCATGATTGCTGAAGTAGCTCGTATTCTAAAAGAGAATAAAGTAAAACTTCCATTCGGAGTATATTTCACAAATTCTGTACAAGAAGAAATTGGATTGCGCGGGGCAGAAATGATAGCTCATCGCATTCAACCTGATGTTGCAATCATCACAGACGTTTGTCACGACTCTCAAACTCCAATGATGAGCAAGATTATGAATGGAGATCTTGCTTGCGGTAAAGGCCCTGTATTGAGCTATGGACCTGCAGTGCAAAACAATCTTCTAAAGCACATCATCGACCAAGCGGATAAGAATAAAATTTCAATTCAACGTCAAGCCGCTTCACGCAGCACGGGAACAGATACAGATGCATTTGCATACAGCAATGCAGGTGTTGCAAGCGCCCTGATTTCTCTACCATTGCGCTATATGCACACTACAGTAGAAATGGTTCACAAAAGAGACGTTGAAGATGTAATCAAACTCATCTACCATTCCCTTATTACCATTAAGAATAATCAGGATTGGCGTTACATTAAGTAGTAGGTGATAGGTGGCAGGTGGTAGGTGAAAACCACCTACTACCTGCTACCAACTACCTACTACCGGCAGTCAGCCGTTTCATCACTTGCGACTGAATTTGTTGGAAGAATTGATCGGGGGAGTGGGTGCGCCAGCGTGTGTCGTTGAGCGTGCCGCCTAGTACGAAGTAACTGTCGATATTGGCAGATTGAAAATCTTCTAAGACATGATCACGAAGATTCAAGATTGCAATCCATCCATCTTCATCATTTACCTCTTCAAACCATTCTTCATAATAGCAATCGTCGCTGCTATGGAAGTTGAGTACATTTTCTCCTAAAAGAATATACTTTGAAATGCCTTGCTGCATCAGAAGTTCGATGATTTCTCGCTTCAAAAGCATGATGTCATTGTAGAGTAAATCGTTCCACTCTCCAATAAATTCCATGATTGCATAACCGTCTTCGTAATCGACGAAGAGGATTTTCATGAAAAGCGTTTGGCTACCAAAACTATCCCACTGTGGATGGATGTAGTGGTTATATATTTTATCTGTAAATTCAAATTCGCTGTATTCTCTAGCATAAAATGGAGAATACGGGTCTTCACTCGCAATGTAGAGTCCGCGCCAATTGTAGTAGGGTTCGAGATCGTGCATTATTTCTTTTTATAAAAATCAACAGCAGCCCTTACACTTTTATGCTCGAGCAATAATTCTTTGGCACTTTCCTCGTCAAGACCAGTTTGATTCATGACCATCAATGTTCCGCGATTGACTAATTTTTTATTAGACAATTGCATATCTACCATCTTGTTTCCCACCACTCTTCCTAGTTGAATCATGATGGATGTAGAAATCATATTTAACACGAGCTTCTGTGCAGTGCCGCTTTTCATGCGAGTACTGCCGGTGACAAACTCAGGGCCTACTACAACTTCTACGGGAAATTTAACTGCATTCGCTAATGGAGAGCCGCTATTGCAAGTGATACAACCGGTGAGAATGTTTTGTTCGTTACATTTGTTAATTGCATGAATTACGTAGGGTGTCGTTCCCGAAGCTGCAATTCCAATAACAGAATCATTTTCCCCAATTTCAAATTGAAGCAAATCATTCCAACCAGCCTCATGACTGTCCTCCGCCATTTCTACAGGATAACGAATGGCTTTGTCTCCGCCTGCTATAAGTCCTACGACAAGCCCATGCTCCACTCCAAAGGTTGGAGGGCATTCTGAGGCGTCTAGAATGCCAAGACGACCTGATGTTCCCGCTCCCATATAAAACAACCTTCCTCCAGCTTTCATTCTTGGAATGATGGCAGAAACAAGCTTTTCGATAGCCGGAATTGCCTTTTCAACTGCAATAGGCACAGTTTGATCCTCACGATTGATATTGGTCAATAATTCGCCAACGCTCATTTTATCGAGGTTGTCGTAATGGCTGTCGCTTTCGGTGGTTGTTTTCAAGGCAAAATATTTGGTACAAAGTTAGTTCAAGAAACCAAAATCGTATCTTCGAACCTTGTATGTCTTCATGGAGACATCTAACTTTATTAAAGAATTATGAATTATCGCTCTTTAGTCGCAGTTGTGGCATTTATTTTTTTTGGAATGAACTTGAGTGCTCAAGTCGATTCCACTGAAACAAGTGTAATGGATCAGGCATTAGTGCCTGCAAAAATTATTGCTGCACGTCACCAGTTTACTGAAAACAATATGCGTGGTGCATTGACTCTTTTCAGAGAAGTATTGGATGCTGATCCAACAAATGCATCGGCTATGTATGGCATTGCAGAGTGTCACTACAATTTGAAGAAATATAATTTGGCTTTGGATTATTTGAATAGAGCAGTGGCAGCGAATGCTAAAGTGAATTCAAGTACCGACTTTTTCTATGGTCAAATACACCATAGAGTAGGGGATTTGGATAAAGCAAAATCGTATTACGAAAAGTTTGCAGGTAACTCCAAAGGAAATTCATACGAAAAAGCGCTAGCTGAGAAGTATGTGAAACAATGCGACTTTGCGAAGGAAATGATGAAGAATCCTGCTCCTGTGAAAATCGAAAACATGGGGCAAGCAGTCAACACTCGTTTCGAAGAATACACACCAAGTATTACGGCAGACGGCAAAATGCTTTTCTTCACCTCTCGTCGTTCTGACACAAAAGGGGGCGATATCGATAAGAAAGGAGACTTCAAGTTTTTTGAAGATATTTATTTCTCAAAGTATGATGCGGAAAACGATGCTTGGTCTGATTCTGAGCCGTTATACGGAGCTGTAAATACAGAAACGTATGATGCGGTGTTGAGTGTTATTCCTGATGGAACAGGTATTTATGTTTACAAAAATACAGTTACAACAACAGGCGATATTTTTTATTCAAAATTGAATACTATCGACAACGAATGGCTCGCAGCAGAAAGACTTTCAAAGCCAATTAACACAAGTTATTTTGAAAGTTCTATCAGTCAAACAGCTGATGGAAACACGGTTTATTTTGTGAGTGAAAGACCAGAGGGATTGGGTCAAGGCGATATTTACGTTTCTTACAAAAAGGGAGCTTCGTGGTCTTCACCAAAGAGTTTAGGTAATGTAATCAATACGGAAGACGATGAGAAGTTTGTCTTCATTCACCCAAATGGAAAGACACTTTATTTTGCAAGCAATGGACATGAATGTCTTGGTAGCTATGATATTTTTAAGACAGAATTGGTGAATGGTCAATGGAGTATCCCAGTGAATTTGGGTTACCCGATTAACACCGTTAATGAGGAGTCCACTTTCTCATTGACTAGTGATAACAAGATTATGATGATTGCTGCGGAATATGCAGACAACTATGGAGAGCGTGATATTTACAAAGTAGACGTTTCAGGTTATGATTTGCTTTCAAAAGGATATGATACAGGAACTTTTGGACAAATACTTTGCACAGCGGTAAATGCTGAAGGCAAGCCAATAAAAGGAATAAAAGTTGAAATTCTAAACTCTTCAGGCAAGTTGATGTTCGCAGAAGAAACAGATCGCAATGGACGAGTAAGAGCAAGTCTCCTAGGCAATCAAACCTATAAGGTTGTTTTCACCGACGGCGATGTTGTTCGCGAAAGAGAAGTAAACCTAAAGCTCAAAGCCGAAGGCGAAACGTTGGAGAAAGTGGAGGAGAAGTTCTAGTGACTAGTGACTGACGACTGACGACTGGTGACTAGTGACCGGTGACCAGTGACCACCTACCACCAACCACCTGCTACCTGCTACCTGCTACCAGAAGAATGAACTACTACGAAATCCTTGGTGTTTCTCGCGATGCTACTCCTGCGGAGATTAAGCGGGCGTATCGTAGAAAGGCTTTGGAGTTTCATCCGGATAGGAGCACTGATCCTGATGCCCATGAAAAGTTCATTCAAATTAATGAGGCATATGATTATTTAATCAATGGGGGTAATAATAGCGATCCGTATCATGTGTCGCAAGATGATTGGGAGGAAAGTTTAAAAGTTGCTTCGCGCAATAGAGCGCAAGAGGAAGCTAGAATGCGTTATGAGGAATATAAGAATTCTGATTTTTACAAAGCTCAATTAGAGACAGCCCAATCTTTTGATTATGTATATCTCGCGATAAGCATTTTTATGCTAATCCTTTTTCCGATTATAGCATTCTTATTATTCGATGGCGCGGGAATCGTAGTTGCTTTTATTGCTAATTTATTTATGTCACCATTTACATGGACATGGATCAAGCGTATTCCAGAATATAGTCTTTCGGAGTTTGGAGAAGCCATTGGGAATATGGCAAAAAACCGAATGGTGCTGCGCGTGTTCTTTGGTGTTACAAATCTGATTTTAGCGTTCAATTTTACGTTTAAAACCTTGATCCCGCCTTATTTGATGGTGTTGATCTATGGAGTTCCAATGGCACTTGTGTATTTGTACACCTTGCTTCTTTCAGAGGATAGTAGAATGTTCAAGTATAGGTTTGTTGGATTGGCGCTTATACCTTTTGTGCTAAATACTTTTTTTTGCGTGAATTATATTTATGCCGAGGACAAGGTAAGCGATGCCGTTTTGCGCGCTCAGCTCGCTAAGTATAGAACAGTCTATGGTTCCAATTCTTCTGAAACCATTTTTTACAGAAGTGAAATACGTGAGCACTATCCATTTGCCATGATTCATTTCAAGAAGCCAAGTAGTTCCGGTGAAACGGGAGCAATTTATGTTACGTCCGAAGGCTGTTTTGGGATTGATGTAGTCACAGATATTCAGTTTTATTGAGGGGGGATTTTTTTTCTTTTTTTAGGATGCGGATTGTGAGACTAGAATTGCATTGTTTACAATATTCTTTTGCCACGCATTTATTGGGAGCAGGAACTGACATTCGCTCTATACAACAGCTGCTAGGTCATGCAAGTACAAAGACGACTGAAATCTACACCCATGTGAGTACAAAGCATATCGGCATGATTCAAAGCCCTTTAGATCAGTTGGATATTTAATTAAAAGGTGTACTTTTAAGCCAAATAACCACACCTCGGTGCGGTTATGAAGTAGTTAGTCGTCAGTTTGGCGGAACGAAGAAAAAACCGCAGAAAAAATGAAACATTAAGAAAAAAAGAAAAAATTAT
>CALRZB010000079.1:0-10359 GCA_943372555.1 Chryseobacterium gleum
AATGGAAGTGTTAAATGCCAAGGATGAACAGTTGAGCTCAACAATGAGTAGAAGGCAAGACCCGTAATCATAAAGTAAATCATGCCTTTACCTTCAGAATATTTTCGCGAAGCGTAATACAAAATAATTATGCCAGACAGCACCGCAAGCATCGGTCCTATAAAAGCGGTTTCGGTTGAACCCGTGAAATAAGTATATCCATTTCTAACCAGATACACTATCGACGTATTGAATTCAAGACGCACATAATACAGTTCAAGATTGGCGGCAATATTCTCGGTTAGCTTATGTGAAATAAACGGAAGGAATATTAACGCACCAACGCCTAAAGCAATAAGTGAAAACAAGATTGCTTTTTTCCATCCCCATTTTCTAATCAAAAATGGCAGGAAGATGATCGGAAGAATTTTCGTCGCAATAGCAAATCCAAACGGAATCGCGGCTGTCATTAAACGATTTGATGTAACTAACAAAACACTCACGGAAAGAAACAGTATCACGAATACATCCGGATGCAAATTGCCCATGAACTCGACAATGACTAGAGGATTTAACGCGTAAATCCCTGCTAGTTGGGCTGCTTGCCCGCGTTTAATCAAGATGCGCACAATCAAGAGCATCGTAATAATCTCGATAAGCAGATAAAAAATCTTGAGGAAAAAAATGCGACTTTGAATAGTATTTCCAAATCCAGCGTGTTCCGCCCACCAAACACTATTGCTCCACATGAGTTGACATACTGGAGCGTAAATAGAATAATTGTCTTTCGAGTTTAATACACTGTACAACGAATCTTGTTGTGGCAATTGGCTTTCATGCGGTTGAGCAAGCCATTCTGTAGGCGTGTATTCATAAGGGTTTTGTCCATAAGCCACTTGTTCCGCATCCCAGAGATAGCGATAAACATCATCGCTTAATCTACAGTTGCTATCAAACAAGAAGAGTCCTCTGAATAGAATAGCGATAATCAGAATGGTAGGCCAACTAAGAAGTGATCTGTTGAACCACCAATAGGCGAAACCGGCGCAAACACAAGAATAAAAAAGCATGAACTGCCATGGATCTTGCTTGTCGAGTGACCATGCAAATCCTGCAAAACCAAAAAATGAAAACAGCAGGAATACCGAAATCATAAATATCGGGAATCCTGCTGCAATCAGTTTTTTCATATTAGTAAACTAGAAACAGATTACGACGCGTTGGCGTGCTTCACTGAGAACACTGTTACGAATACGTAACCAAGTGTCAACATGAAATGGAATGGGAACAATCCAAAGTCTCCATAATGGAAGGCTAATACGATTCCAAAAATGAAATAGCATGCCATCAATGCCTCAACAATAGTGAGAGGACTGATTTTAGCAGCGCGGTATTTTTTGTCTGTCCAAGTTCCTTTTTTACCAGTGCTAATCGCAAACTTTGGTGTGCGAACGAAGGCTGATTTTTTACCAGTAAATCCTTCAATTACAGCTACTGCATTGTGCAATGAAAGTCCCATCGATACAGACAAGAACATTGGAAAGTCAATTACGAATCGTCCAAGTTTCTTGAAGAAAGGAGCTGGAGGGCGAGATACCCAATAGAAGTAACCCAGGATAAAGAAGCTCACCAAGAATGCAGAAGCAATCACGAAGAGAATCTGATATTGAGGAAAAGTATTTTTAATTACAAGCATCGGTACGCTCAACAGAGAAGTACCCAAAATACATAAGAATACTACTGAATTCATCAAGTGGAATGATGCATGCACCTTGTGTGCAAAGCCCAATCCTTTTGCTCTTAATACGCGTGGCATATTCTTCACAGTGCACTCAGCAGCACCTTTTGTCCAACGGAATTGTTGTGCTTTCAAAGCATTCATTTCAGCAGGAAGCTCAGCTGGTGAGCCGATTTCAGGTAGGTAAATGAACTCCCAACCTTTTAATTGAGCACGGTAGCTCAAATCCAAATCTTCAGTGATAGTATCACTTTGCCATCCATCAGCATCGTAGATTGTCGACTTACGCCATACACCTGCGGTACCGTTGAAATTGATAAAGTGATGAGCAGCATTACGCCCCATTTGCTCTACCGTAAAGTGAGCATCAAGTCCGAAAGCTTGAAGACGTGTGATTAGAGAATAATCTTCATTCAAATGCTCCCAACGTGTTTGAACAACACCAATTTTATCTCCAGTATAGAAATAAGGAATTGTTTGACGAAGGAAGTCTTTACGAGGAACGAAATCGGCATCAAAGATGGCAACGAATTCGCCTTTACAAATATCTAATCCATATGAAAGCGCACCGGCTTTGAAGCCAACACGCTCTGGACGAATGATCTGTTTAATATCAAAACCTTGAGCCAATTTCTCAGCCACCTTGCGCGCACCGACTTCTACCGATTCATCAGTAGAGTCATCCAGCAATTGAATTTCCATTTTGTCTTTTGGATAATCAAAAGCACAAACAGCGTCAATCAATCGCTCCACAACGTATAATTCGTTGAATACTGGCAATTGAATAGTTACATGAGGGAGATCCTTATCAGCAATTTCAGGCTTTACAAGCTTTCTTCTGTGACGACGAACGTACTGAATAGCCAGATTTAGCTGTACGATGCTGTAGAAGAAAATGAAGAGAAGGAAGAAGCCATATATGCAAATGGCAACAAGAGCAAGTATTTCCACTGTGGTTTACAAGGTTTTGTTAAAGAATATACACTTTAAATGCAGCCCGCTAAAATACAACGATTTGTTAATGGTTTCCGAAATAATTTCGAAGCCTCCAAACCCTCCAACCCCCACAAACTCCCGACCCCACGAACACAAGACCCCACAACCCCACAACCCCACAACCCCACTAGCAAACTGTCTCACTGTTTATGAGGCGCCCACTTATCTTTCAGATCAAGAAGTGGTTTTTCTAGAATAACCCAACTCAGGCGAGCGCAGAGGTAAGTTAGTATCCCTGCAATTACTATATAAGCAAGCTGAGCTGATAGTGGATCAAGTTTTTCAAATAGCTTAGTTCCAAATGCATGCATCCAAACAGATTTCAAAAAATGGTGAAAAACGTACATCGCGTAACTGTACTTTCCCATGTGCATCAAGAATTTGTTTTCGAAGAACTTCCGCACCAATCCTTTTTGAATGGAGAGAAATAGAATTCCAAAGAACAATAAAATAGGGAAGGTCCACTTGTCTTCACTGCCGCCATGCATTAGGATTTCGGCGGTCATTATTGCTCCATAAACAACCATAATGCGAGCAATGTGGATACGGGTTGGAAGCAAAATAAATATCAAGAACAAGAACATTGCACCTTGCCAATGCATAGACAAGTTGTCGTGATAAGCAGCTCTCAGGGTAATGAAACCCCAAATCGCAATTAAGAATAACGTGATTTTATTCGACTTGTCATTTTGCTCATACGATGGGTTTCTTAGAAATGCCGCCAAGAAAGCCCCTGCTGCTAAAGCATCCATGCGGCTTGGCGTCATAACATAAGAAGCCAATGTGTTGTTATTAAATGCCTCATTGATCCACTCTTTCGAACTTGGTCCGAAGAATACGATGATCGCTGAAACCCATATCAAGGCTCGGTTTGGCAAGAAATAAACGACAAGAGGCCAAAACAAATAGAATTGTTCTTCTACTGCCAATGACCAAAAATGTCCCATGTTGACCCAAGCACCTTGAACAGTCCAATCGCCGTTTAGCGCAATCGCCACGTTTGAAGCATAACCGAAAAACCAACCGAAAGAATTATATCCTTCGAGCGGCGGTCTATTTTCTACATAGTAAACAACGATGTAGGCAATGAGTAAACAGAAATAATAAAGTGGGAAAATTCTAAGCGTTCTTCGTTTGTAAAAATTCAAGAAATAAGACTTCGAATCTTTCGTGTCGATCAAAATCCCAGTAATGAGGAATCCCGAAAGCACAAAGAACATGTCAACGCCGAGCCAACCTCCATGCAATATATTCCAAACTGCATTGCCGTGCCAGTGATCTGAAATCATAAAGTGACTTAGCACCAGCATAGTTACAGCCAAGCCTCTGACGCCGTCGAGTGCTGGTATACGTTGAAATGCGTGTGAAGCCATTTAGAGTTTCGGAGATTGGGGCGCAAATGTACTTATTTCAATGTATTAATAATGGCCAATCATCCGTACGGAATGGAGAGGCCGGCAAACCTGCCTCATTAAAGAAATTTGGAACTTCTTGAAGGTTAAATCCAAATCGAACATTTAATGGACGTGATACCTCTGGACAACTAACTACCACTGTATTATTTCGAATAAAAGCATTCGCCTTATGATAAGTACTATCGCTGCCGGCAACCTCAAAACCGAGCAATGGGCGGAAAGTATCATCAGTGAAATTCAAGTATTCAAACTCCAAAAAGATTTGACGCTGCATTATACTCATGCTTTTGAAAATAGGCCCGCAAGCAATAATCGAAGTATCACCATATGTTTTGTTCAATGCTAAAAAGCTCAAGCGATTAGCAACCTCTAGTTTATTCAATGGATGAATATCATTCCAATCACCGATGTCAGTTGTTACCACTAATCCAGTCTTCGGCAAATTCAATGAAGCTTTTAATTGTGCTTCGCGAATTAAAACAGCCTCAAGTGGATTATCGTATTTATAAGGAGCAATCTGCACGATGTAGAAATCAATATCACGTTGCCAGGCTTTTCTCCATGATTCAATCATTGCGGGGAGCAAAGCATTGTAGCGAATCGGATCGTCAACATTGGTTTCGCCTTGATACCAAATCACTCCCTTAATCGGCATATCAATTAAGGGATAGATCATTCCATTGTAAATGGCCGAAGGAAATGCATTGAGTTTCTCACCAACTACGTTGTTTATTTTCAGCTCTAGGAGATCACTAAATTGAGGGTCGTGTGAAATTGTATCTTCATCCATCCAAAACTCAATGCGCGTTCCTCCCCAAGTTGAATAAATTAATCCTATTGGAATGTCGAGGGCGGATTGCAATTTTTCACCAAAAAAATAACCTACGGCACTGAATTGTTTTACATGTTTTGAAGTGCAGTTTTGCCATTCCCCAGTAATATTTTGCTGAGGCAAACTGCAGCCATTTCTTGGAATATTTAGAAGCTTGATTTTAGAATTATTCGCTTTGTCTATCTCATCCATACCTGAGCTCAACCCTTGAATAGGTCGCCACTCCATGTTGGATTGTCCTGCGCACAACCATACATCGCCTATGAGAATATCGTTAACAGTGATTTTTTCGCGACCGCTTTTTACGATTAATGAATATGGACCTCCAGCAGGTCCTGAGGTAAGCATCAAATCCCAATTTCCATCCGCAGTTGCATTGGCATAAAAAACTGAATTCATCCACTGCACATTGACTTGGGCATTTGGATTCGCTGTGCCTTTTAACTTGAAATTTTCTAATTGCTGAATGACCATATGGTCTTGAAAATAGGAGGGAAGCGTGAGCTTTCCGAACGCATCAGACCCAATCATTATAAGAAGAATTGAAAGTATAGACCGCAAAAGAATCATAGAATGCGAATTTAGTGAAGCATTCCAAATGTTGAACCAAACAAAGAAAAAGCCCTCCGAAGGAGGGCTTTCAATAAAATAAGGAAAGCTGAAAGTTGCTGCTATTGAAGCGTTATTTTCGTTGCAAAGGTCTCATTTTTATTTTGGATAATGAGGGTGTACATACCATCAGAAAGTTCTGATAGAGAAATAGTGTTTTGGCCAATTGCCGAGAACACAATTTTTCCCACGGCGTCGTAAAGTTGAATATGGGTATGCGAGTTTATTCCATTTATTCGAATAATATCAGAAGTGGGATTTGGGAACACTTCAATTTCATTAGATTCATCGACATCATTTACCGAAACATCTTCACAAATTACACCATTAAGATATTGCCAAATGGTATTGTTATAGACATTGGGAACAAAGAAAATTTCATTGGTAGGAGCTTCGCCCATTCGAATTACGGCAATATTTTGTGATGGCACCACATTTAGTATTTGTCCGTTTTTCCCCATTGCTGAAAACATATCTGCAGGTGCATCTGGAGTAAGAAGTCCAGGGAAAACGAATTGAGATCCTGGAAGCATATAAGAGTCAGAACCATTGAGCCACCACAAATAACCATAGGCTTCATTTAGGTTTTGGCTAGTACTGACCATATTTTGATAATACTCCATATCCCCAAGAGTCTGTGTTCCATTCCAATTGGCTTCATTGAGAATGAGCGAGCCAAATCGAGCCATCACGCGTGGTGTACTAAAAAACACATTATTATAATCTATCGGAATGTATGCGCCATAAATCCCTGTGCCAATGCTAATATTACTTAGAATATATGCATTGAGGTTTTGTCCAGTGGCCTCGAACAGCACATCATCTAAAAGGGTATAGGGAGCATTGTGATACGCCCACCTTTCTCCTGGATTGTCAAGAAATACTAGGCATTCAGGGTCTGTGCAATCTGCATTTCCCACTTGCTCGCTCAATCCCGTTGTCATAGTCAATTGATGTCTAACAGTGATTAACTCTTCTTGCTCGGGAGTCAAGGAAGTCCACCCTAATCCGAGGTAATCAGAGCTCGGATTATTGATATCAAGTAATCCATCTTCTTGCGCCATGCCAACAAGAAAACTGGTTAACGATTTACCTGCCGAAGCCCAATACCAAAGACTATCCTGAGTAAATGTATCGAAGTAATGTTCGATTACAATTTTACCATCTTTCAAAACCAAAAAAGCTTTAGTATTTGATTCGTCAAGATAAGTGAAGAGCTCATCAAGACTGTCTTCACACCAACCTAGATCACTGATGGAATAGGTGTCCCATGTATCACCAGTTGCAGGCGGAAAATAGATGTCTTGACCGAAGGATCGCGAAGCGATACTAAACATGATTAGACAAACAATTAAATGCTTCATGCTGCAATATAAAAAATATTCCGTACCATCCACCTACTACCGTTGTTAGAATATTCAATGCATAAAGTTCGCATACGATTCGACACTTGGGTTTTATGATATTCAGTACATTAGCACCGTTAAATTTTAAAACCTTAATTAAAGCCTATGAAAAAAGTAGTTTACTCAGCTTGGCTTGCAATCGCACTTTTTACATTCTCTTGTAAAAGCGATTTGCAAAATGAAATGAATGACATTCCTACTGGTCCTGCACTAGTAGAGAAGGAAGTGAAGGTAGAATTGCCTTCTAATCCGTTGACAAAATCAGAAGTGGATGATGCTGTGAAAGGAGTATTGCAACGCGAACATGATTTTCACTGGGAATGGGTAAATCCCGAGGTGGTTTGGAGTGCTATTCATTATGGTGATTCTACGGTAGCCATTGGTTACAAACCAGCCTCGATAAATTCAATTGATGATCAAATTCATCTTATTGATATTAAGTCTGGAGAATGGAAGAGAGTGCATGATGAAATTATCGAAACAATTCTTTCGACTCTTAATTCAAATCGTGCATCAAATAAAGTAGAGTTGAAAGACATCTTAATCGAAGATGACGAAACCTTGCCAATCCTTACATTTAGATTGGTAGACAGGGCAGTTATTGAAAAATTGATGAACCTTGAAAACATCCGTTACATCGAACCTTTGGATTATAAACTAGAGGAAGATGAACAACGTTCTTCTTCAGGATGTGACCCTTCAACTTATGCGCTCAATTCGAGCGACTATTTCTTGAATCCACCGAATTGTTATGTTCCATGGAGTTTCTTCAATATGAATATTCCTTCAGCTTGGAATACTAGCCAAGGAGCAGGCGTTACTATTGGAGTTATTGATGCAGGAATAAGTTCTTCTCAACCACTTCTTGGTAGTCAGTTCGGAAGCGGTTATTCAAATAATGGAAGAACAATTTCAACGAGTTATACTTTGGGTAATTCGGCATACACTTCATGCTCACACGGTACAAGCATGTGCGGACTTGCTGCAGGACCTCGCAATTCATCCTACTCAACAACTGGTGTTGCTTATAAAGCTAATCTTCATTTTGTAAGAGCTTGTAATGATGTTGTATTAGATGGATCTGCTGAAAGAACAGGTGTTAAGAATGCTCTTGTATTGCTTGGAAATAATAGCAATGTGAAAGTGATCAGCATGTCGATAGGAACGCCATTCTCAAGTAGTGTTTTGCAGGATGGTGTGAATTACGCATATGGTATGGGGAAAATCGTGATGGCAGCAGCTGGCACAAGCTTTAGCTGGACTTCATGGTGGGGCGTAATTTATCCAGCGGCGTATTCAAATTGTGTAGCGATTACAGGTGTGAATGAAAGCAGTCAAACATGTGCTGATTGCCATGATGGTAGTGAGGTAGATTACACTGTGGTAATGGAACGCAATGCTAACGATAATCGAAATACATTAACGATTCCAACCAGCGGCAACTATCCAGCTTATATTGGTGGAAGTTCTGCTGCTACAGCAACAGCAGCTGGAATCGCAGCATTGGTTTGGTCAAATAAACCATACATGACCCGTGATCAAGTGATGAATTGTTTGAAGACGACATCACAATATTATCCTGCGAAAGATTGGGATACGGGGTATGGTAATTTAAATGCTTCTGCCGCAGTAGCTGCATCGAACAGCTATTGATTGAATAGATAAAAAGACATAGCATGCTAATGACAGGTCCGTCAACACCTTCGGGTGTGACGGACCTTTTTTATTTTTTTATTGCTCACCACCTTCGTGTGATGTTTTATTTAATTTTTCCTCTGCTTCTTCTGGTGTGTAACATTCCCAATGTGGATATGGAGCATTAAAACAAAGACAAATTCTCTTAATTTCCCATGGCTTATAATCTCCATCTGGATAGGACGTCATCATAGTTGAAAACTCTCCAAAAACAGAATATCGTTCTCTAATTTGTTGAGAGAAATCTTCACTAGAAAAATAACCACCTGTTGTATCTATTTTTAGAACTTGAATGTAATCAACTTTAGATGTGTCTGCTTGAGCCACAGATGTTGTTACTACAAATGTTAAAATTATTGTTGCCAATGTTTTCATATTCTTATTTTCTATTAGAGATAAATATAGATATATCTTTTGGTGGGCAAACTGGACTTGCAACAAAAAACCGGACAAAAAGTTAAGCGGCATTTTTGATTTTCTTTGATTCTTCGAACTCACATATTGTCAAGTCGCCCAACGCGGCATGTCTCCTGTTCTTGTTATACCATGTTTCGATCCATTCAAATATAGCGATTTGAGCCCCTTGTTGCGAGTCAAATGAGGTTTGGTATATCAGCTCTACTTTGAGTGTCTTAAAAAAGCTCTCAGCAACCGCATTGTCCCAACAATCTCCTTTTCGACTCATGCTCCGACTAACGAGCATGTAACTATCGAGAAGTTTTGCAAAGGCAGTGCACGCGTATTGACTACCGCGATCGGAGTGAAAAATGAGCTTGCCCTCAAGAGGACGATTCTTAACTGCCATCTTCCAGGCTCGTAAGGTCGTATTCACTGCTCTCATATCACTACTCATTGACCAGCCTATAACTTTTCTGTCGTAGAGGTCAATTATAATAGTCAGATACAACCACCCTTTTCTTGTTCTGACATAGGTTATATCAGATACCCAAACACGCGCTTTTTTATCTGTTGCAAAGTTTCTTTGAAGCAAATTTTCCATAATTGGATAGTTATGTTTGGAGTCGGTGGTCACTTTGAATTTTTTTGCGTGAACCGCCCTAATATTGTTTTGTTTCATGATCCTTGCTACGCGGGGCCTTGACACGTTTAACCCTCTTTTTTGCAGTTCCTTAGTCATTCTTGGGCTACCGTAACTGGCCCGAGAAAGCTCGTGGATGCGTCTAATTTCAAAGAGAATTCTACGGTTGTCATTATGCCTTTTGGATCCAAGACAATTGCGCCATTCATAAAATCTGCTTCGACTCACCTTGAATACTTTGCACATCTTCTCAACCGGGTATTCCAATTGATAGTCCTTTATGAATTGGAAGATTTCCGGTCGCTCACGGAGAAGATGCTCACGGCCTTTTTTAGGATGTCACGCTCCATTCTGATGTCTTCTAACTCCTTGCGTAATCTGGCAAGTTCCTTTTGCTCCTCTGTCAATTGCTTCTTTCCGTTGCCACCAAAAGCAAGAGATGGATTGAGTTCCATTTCCTTGCGCCAGCGATATATGAACTCGGCAGGCACGCCAAGCTCCCTGGCTATCTCTTGAACGTTACCTCGAACATTACTGAGCTCGACGGCTTTCTGTTTGAACTCTTTACTGTAAACTTTTCTTTTTTCTTTCATTGTGTTAAGGTATTAAATCCTCCTTAACTTAGTGTCCGGACAAACGTAGCACATCCA
>CALRZB010000080.1:0-10339 GCA_943372555.1 Chryseobacterium gleum
ACTGCTTTGCCTTCAAAATTCGTAGTTGACGCAGCAGCTGAAGCAGATAAAAAAGCATATCCAATTCGTTGGCTAATTGTAGCAATGAGCGTAGCGTCTGCATTTGTATTTGTGGTAATTTTCCTTTTGATTTTTGATACTTTCAAACGTCTCCGCACTGAAGGTCGAATTTAATCCGTGAACAACGCACTTACACAAAAATGGTTATACCTAGCATCAGGTCTGTTTCTGGCGCTTATGTGTGTGTGCATTTATTTTGAATTCTATTATATAACCCTTTTGCCACCTGTGATGGTGGTGCTCTGGTTAGCTTTTTACAAGCTTGATTATATCTTCTTTACCATTGTTTTCTTCACTCCATTTTCTATAAACTTAGAAGAAGTAAAGCTCGGTGGAATAGGGATGTACCTCCCCACAGAACCCCTATTGTTCGGGGTCCTTATCCTTTTTATTTTCAAACTTATTTCCGGAAAAAGTATTGACTCTCGAATATTTCGACATCCCGTTTCGTATGTGATTTATGCTTATTTCGGTTGGATGCTTTTGACTTGTATTACTAGTGAAATGCCTCTTGTTTCAATAAAATTTGTTGTCGCAAGAATGTGGTTTGTTGCTACTTTCTATTTTATAGCTGCCCATCTTTTCAGCGATTTAAAAAACATCAAACGCTATTTTCTTCTCTATATACTTCCATTGTGTGCTGTAATTATATACACTGTAATAAGACACTCTTATTATGGTTTTGACAAAACATCTGCCCATTGGGTAATGGAACCGCTGTTTAAAGACCATACAAGTTACGGTGCCGTGTTGGCCATGTATTTCCCCATTATTGTTGGGCTACTTATAGTCAGAAAACACTCCCTAAGCCTCAAGGTATTCTTGAGTATTGGATTCGTTATTATCACAGTGGGATTGATTCTTTCATACACGCGTGCAGCATGGATATCAGTCATTGGAGCAGCAGCTATTCTTGTAGTCATGATGCTACGTATTCGCTTTAGAACACTTATAGTTGGAATGTTCGTCGCAGCGGGACTTCTTTTCTTGAGTTGGGAAGATATTCAAATTAGCCTCGAAGGAAACAAACAGGAGAGTTCAGATAAACTCGAGGAGCACGTTGGCTCTATTTCTAACGTTTCTTCGGATGCCTCGAATCTCGAGCGATTGAATCGTTGGCATTGTGCTATTGAACTTTTTAAAGAAAGACCAATTGTAGGCTGGGGACCGGGCACATATCAATTTGTATACGCGCCTTTTCAACGTGCAGAAGATCGCACCATCATTAGCACAAACCAAGGAGATGGTGGCAACGCTCACTCCGAATACCTCGGGCCACTAGCAGAACAAGGTGTAATTGGGTCGTTGCTTGTTTTCATTCTATTGTTTTACATCTGCCACTATGCCTTTAACCTTTTCCGAGAATTAAAAGATCCGCTTGTAAAATCATACGTTGCAATGGTATTTCTAGGATTAATCACATACTTTATTCACGGCGTACTAAACAATTATTTAGACACCGATAAAGCAAGTATTCCATTTTGGGGATTCATTGCCACGATCGTAGCAATAGACATCTATCACAACCCATCAAAAAAAGCGACAGCTCAGAATCGCTAGGTCATCTGTAAATGGCATATCGCCGCGGTATTCATTCACATCGGCAACTATATTTCTGTTCAAAGTAGAAATATTTTCTGCAAAATTTTCGAGAATTACTTTTTCCAAACGATCCATTCCAAACTCATCTTCCAGATTGTTTTCTGTTTCTACCAATCCATCAGTATAGCATACAACTAATGAATTTTTTGGCAGCAAAACCTCACCCATTGCCACTTTTGGGAGTTCTTCAAACATTCCCAATCCAATAGACCCTAATTTCAATAATTGAGTATATCCGTTTTCATCAGCGATAATCGGAGGATTATGGCCGCAGTTTATATAGCGCAATAAACGTGTTTTCTTATGGTACGTAGCAAGGAATAATGTAATGTACTTTTCTCCCATGGCACTGTGCATCACACGATCATTCAACTCTACTACGATGTCTTTTAAATCCCCATTTCTGTAGGCAAAAATAGAACGCAAATAGGCTTGGAAATTGGCCATTAAGAACGCTGCGCTCACACCCTTTCCAGATACATCAGCCATACAAAACATGACTTCATCTTTATTCAATTCTAAAAAGTCATAGTAATCTCCACCTACTTGTTGATGTGCCTTGTAGACTGCGCTTACCTCATATTCATTGGTCTTCGGAAGAGACTGAGGCAAAAGAATTGCCTGCATTTCTGCTGCAAGTTCAAGCTCCTTTTTTACTCTTTCCTGGCGCAATCTCTCTTGCGTCATTTTCCTATTTTCAATCGCTACCACAAGAACATTAGTCAGCGTTTCAATAAAGCGCATATGCTTGATTACAGGACTTATTTTCAATTCTTGCTCCAGAGCATCCCCTACAAGCAAATAAGCGATTGGTTGATCGTTCTGACGAATAGGGATGATCAAGTCAAATGATTCAGATCGACGACCTTCGGAAAATGAGATCTCTTTTGTTTGAAAGAAAGACTCATCCGCTATTGTTTTCGTTAGACCGTCTTCAACTCCGTATTCTAAGAGACATGTCCATTTTTGATCAGCCTTCGTATAAAGTATAAGCTTTTCAATAGACAGTTCGGAACGTAGCACTCGCTCATATTCAGACAATAAACCATCAATAGGCAGATTAGCATTGATTGCCTTGGTTATTTCAAGCAAAGCATTCAATTTAAAATCCCTTTGTCGGAGCTTTTGTTCTAAACGATGGAGATGCGGCATATTTAATTAAGAATCATTATGCGAGATTAGTTTACTTTTTCAATTGTTCGACAATTTTAGGCAATTTTCTTATCAATGCAAGTTCTTTATATTTCACCCGAACATCTTCGGCAGGGGTGCCAAAATATGTTACTCCCCCATCCAAATCCTTAGTAACACCGCATTGTCCAAGCACAATTGCGCCAGCACCAATACAGACATCTGAAGCCACTCCCACTTGACCCCAAAGGATCGCATTGTCTTCAATTCTAACACATCCAGCTATACCAACTTGAGCGGCCAACAAGCAATTTTTTCCAATCACCGTATCGTGTCCAATATGCACATGATTGTCGATCTTAGTGCCAAGCCCAATCCGAGTGTCAGCTGTTAAACCTCGATCTATTGTGCAACCGGCGCCTATTTCCACTTCATCTTCTATCTCCACCCATCCACACGTGAACATCTTCTCTCTGCCACTAGGTCTTGTTTTGAAATAGAAAGCATCGCTTCCAACAACCGTATTGGCGTGTATGATACAGTCATTTCCAATACGAACATTATCATACAATACTACACCCGGATGTATAATACTACGGTCTCCAATTACCACGCCTTTGCCTACTATAACACTAGGATGAATGTGAGTGTCAAATCCAATCACAAAGTCGTCGGATTGGCCTTTTTTAGTCATTTCCCAAGGAAAGAAATGGCGGTTCAGTATATTAAAATCTCTACAAGGATCTTCCGAATAAATAATCGCTTTACCTTGGGGGCATTCTACTTTTTGATTGATTAAAATTACAGTAGCTGCGCTGCTGAGAGCCTTTTCATAGTATTTAGGATGATCTACAAACACTAAGTCCCCAGGACTCACTTTATGAATTTCATTAATTCCCAAAACAGGAAAATCAGCAGGACCGATAAACTCGCCTTTGATGATTTGGGCAATGGATTCTATCGTTTGAACTGTTGTGAATTTCATACTAGAATTTTTAAAAATCTAAAAAAAAGCCCGCCTCGTTAAAAACAAGACGGGCCACTATTTCAAAAAGGAACTTAGTTCCTAAAACTTATTTTTTAATACGCTCGTGGTATGCGCCAGAGGTAGTATCAACTTTCACTCTATCACCTTCGTTGATGAAAAGTGGAACACGAATTTCAACACCGCAATCCAATTTTGCAGGCTTCATTGCATTTGTAGCAGTGTCTCCTTTCAAACCTGGCTCAGTGTAAACAATATCGCACTCTATGAACTGTGGCAAATCACAAGACATTGGAGTTTCGTCTTCAGTATTGAAAAGAACGATACATTTCATTCCCTCTTTCAAGAATTCCGGAGCACTAATCATTGGCTTTGGGATAGAGATTTGTTCGAAATCTTCGAGGTTCATGAAGTTGTAACCCGCTTCATCATTGTAAAGAAATTGGTAATCTCTTGTTTCGATACGCACAACGTCGATTTTCACACCTGAGTTGAATGTATTATCAATGATTTTTCCGTTGTTCAAGTTTTTGAGCTTGGTACGCACGAAGGCTGGGCCCTTTCCTGGTTTAACGTGAAGGAATTCGATAACCTTATAAATGTGGCTATCCATTCTAAAACAAAGGCCATTTGAGATGTCGGCTGTTGTAGTTGCCATGATCTGATAAAATTTTGGACAGCGAAGATACTAAAAACATTGCAAAAAAAAGCCCCCTCATCTTCGATGAGGGGGCTTCCTTAAGACCGAAGTCTCATATTTCTTAGCGAACAACAATTTGTCCAGTGTATGAGCTAGTGCCAGCCATTACAGTAACACTGTAAACACCTGCATTAAGATCATTCACGTTCAAAGTGATTTTGTTTTGTCCTTGTACAAGGTTGCCATAGAATTCTGAGCTAACCATGCGGCCAGTAATGTCGCGAACTACTACAGTTACGTCATTGTTGTTAAGCAAATCGAAAGCGATTGTAGCATTAACATCTGCTGGGTTTGGATAGATAGAAGCAGTAGTGATTTCACCTTCTGCAGCGATTTCATTGATACCTACTAGGTTTTCAATTGATGCATCCATGTTAAGACGAACTGCTGGAGTGAAGTTCCAACCGTTGAACCAGTTTGAAGCACCACCTGTTCCGAAAGGACCATAGCAAGCTACACCGAAATCGTCGTCAAGTTGGTTTGCAGTTACATAAAGACGATCAGCACTCTCGTACTTACGAATTTCAGCAACATAAGTAGAACCAGCTGTAACGTCAACAGCACCTGATTGGTTGAAACCAAGTACAGCGTAGTTACCATTAGCGCAATAGTCGATAAGAGCTTGTGTTACGAAGAACTCCTCAGAGCTAGCAACTTCAGTTAATTCTTGGATGTTTGCACCAACTTCATAAAGGAACAATTGGCAAAGGATGTTTGGATCAGTGTTAGCACCAATCATTACCTCGATACCACCTGCTTGACCATCATTTTTGATGCTGTATAGGTTACCAAAAGCAACTTCTTGATCACTGTTCAACGTGCGTTGGAACATGTCAAAGTCAGAGTTTTGGCCATAAACTGCGTCTGTAATTTCAAAGAAATTAGTACCTAGGTTACCGTCAAGTTGATCATCATCTGGAAGAGAAACAGCCACATCATATGCACCAGGAGTAGTTGGAAGGTTGAAATCCGCAGTCCAAAGTGTATCGATAACACCTGCTAGGATATCTCCACTTGCAGTGTATGCGTTACCATCAACAAGGAAAGTAGCAGTTGCACCAACAGCGTCAGTATAACCATAGTTAGCTACAACAGCACCAAACTTCGTAGTAGTTGCTTGTGTAGTTGGGATTGCATGATATTCGAAATCTCCGATGATATCACCACACCAGTTGTTAAGGATTGTAAGGTCGTTTGCTGGAGTTTCGTAAACTTCGATATCGTCTACCATCCAAGAATAACCCCAATAGCCTCTCCAACGGAAACGAATCCAAATTTGGTCAGCTGCACCAGCAACTTCAGAGATATTGAAAACTTTGATAGTTGGGTTAACCACTGGATCTTGAGTTTCCATAGTTGGCCACAATTCGAAACGTGTTCCAGGATCTGCGTCTGCTACTTCATAAGTAGTAACGTCTGGCCAGGTCACACCGTCAGTAGAAATTTCTACTAGGCAATATTCATTACCATCGCTGCTTCCGTTATCCCACATACGATATTGTGTGTAGAAACGAAGGCTGATATTGTCATAAGCACTAACATCAATTGAGTTAGCAGTTTGGAACCAGCAGTTTTCGTCCCAAGCGTTAGCTGGAGTCTCACCACCGAAAAGGTCAGAGTCAACCATCATGAAGCCATTGTCAGCTGATGGAGAAGCGATTGCATCAATCGGAGCAAAACCAGTTGGACCGGTTGTACCACACTGCCAGTCAAGACCATCAATATACTGAGTCAAGCCTTGAGAAAAAGCATCACCAGTAACAAAGTCAGCACAGTTAGAAATGTCGTTTGCCCAAATGGTCACACGATCAGCAGCTGGATCAACTGGAGTTGCTGTTGGCAATCCGCGATAAGCCTGCTTTTCTGCAACAGGCGCAGACTGCTTCAACTGCGCATTACCAGCAATAGCGGCACATACAGCAAAAGAAAGCAAGTAGATTTTCTTCATCTTATTAGAATTTTATAACGTAATAGGTTTTTAAAACGTCGCCAAATATAAAAATTCGTGTAACCAAATCGACATATAAATGTCAATTTTAGATGAATCTGACATTTGGCACCTCGAATTATACACAATTTGAATAGTTTACCCTACCAATTGAAAATTGAATTTCTCAAAATTACACTTCCTGTTTGGTCTTGTTCTTTTCAACTCTACCCGCAATAATGATACTTACTTCATAAAGAAGTAAAATAGGGAATGAAACAAGCAATTGACTTGTGATATCAGGAGGAGTAATGATTGCGGCCACAATCAAATTTAGTACAAAAGCATGCTTTCGGTATTTCTTCAAAAAGGTACTACTAACCAATCCAATTTTCGCTAGAAAATATACCAAAACTGGCAATTGAAAAATCAGGCCTGTTCCCAAAACTAAACTTGTGGTAAGTTTTAAATAAGACAATACAGTGGACTGCACCGCTACGTCTGCAAATTCAAAGTTGCCCAAGAATTGAATGGAAAGTGGAGCAAGCACAAAATAGCCAAAGGCACAGCCTATAAAAAAAAGTAGTGATACAAAGAAAATTATTCCATTTACTGAATGAACTTCTTTCGCATTCAATCCTGGTTTAATAAAACTCCACAATTGGTAAATAATCCAAGGGAAAGCGATAACAATTCCTCCGATAACACACACCAAAATATACGCAGAGAAATTACCCCCCATGGTGGTGCTCTGCAAAGAAAAATTCATTGTTTTGAAACAAAGCTGATCGCCTAACCCGAGCATCTCTGATAGTTGACACCATGCTCTGTACGAAACGAAATCTAGGTTTCTTGGTCCCATTATAATTTCGTTGATCACAAATTGATCAAAAGAAACCACCACGATAATACCGACGATTATTCCTGCAACACTTTTGACAAGTCTACCACGTAGCTCCTCCAAATGCTCTAAAAACGACATGTCCTTCTTCTCGCCCATTGCGTGTGTTGCTTCTTAACTGTATTAGAAAATACCTTCTTTTAAAATATCGTGTAAATGTACAATGCCTTTGTACTTTCCATTTTTTACTACAATTAATTGGGTAATGCTATTGCTTTCCATAATTTGAAACCCAGCTACAGCAAGCTCAGACGATTCGATCGTCTTTGGATTCACACCCATAATATCAGATGCTTTTGTTTTGAGCAAATTAGATCCTCTCTCAAGCATCCTTCTTATATCTCCATCAGTAATAATTCCTTTGAGAATGGTTTTGTCCATGACAGCCACAGCGCCAACACGGCCTCGAGAAATTGAAATAATAACATCCTTAATTGGAGTTGAAGATGCCACTTCAGGCTTTTCGCTATCTTCAATCAAATCCCCAATGGTGACATAAAGCTTTTTACCTAAAGCACCTCCTGGGTGGTATTTGGCAAAATCTGATGATGTAAATCCACGACACTCCATCAAAGCCACAGCCAATGCGTCACCCATCGCTAGTTGAGCTGTTGTGCTAGATGTTGGAGCCAAATTATTAGGGCAAGCTTCTTTCTCGATTGGAGTTCGAAGCAACATGTCTGAATTTTTTGCTAAATAGCCTTTAAGGTTAGAGACCATGCCAATAAGCGGATTCCCCATGCTCTTTAGCAACGGTACCAAGACTTTAATTTCCGGTGAATCACCGCTCTTAGAAATACAAAGCACCATGTCACCTTTTTGCACATTGCCCAAATCACCATGAATGGCGTCGGCAGCATGCATAAATACTGCAGGCTGGCCCGTACTATTAAATGTTGCAACAAGTTTCTGAGCAATATTGGCACTCTTACCAATTCCTGTCACCACCAATCTTCCCTTTGTTTTAAGAATTGCCTTTACAATTTGCTCAAAATCTTTGTCAATCTCGTTGACCAAAGCCGCCAAAGTATCGGATTCTAGCTGCAGTGTGCGTCGCGCTGAGGCGATAATATCTGTTTTTTTTGTAGCCACGGTGGCAAAGATGCGACAAACAGATGGAATAACAAGTGACGACCAAAATGGTCAGATTAAAGCTCCATATTTTAAGCAAAAAAGATTTGTAATTGCCCTCAATTTTCACTATATTCGCGTTCCTTTTTTAGGAAGACAGCGCGTTTTCTAAAGAACAGGGAAAGTCCTTTTAAGATGAAATCAATCTAAGCGTTTAGGTAACGAAAGAATTTTTACCTATTTTTAATTAAACGTTCAGAAAAGTTATTCGACGATGAATCCAGTAGTAGACCTTTCGCCAAGGGAGGCATTGAAACAGTTTTTTGGCTTTGACAAATTCAAGGGCCTTCAGGAAGATGTTATCACATCTGTTCTTGAGGGACAAGATACTTTTGTTATCATGCCAACAGGTGGTGGAAAATCACTATGCTATCAGTTGCCAGCGCTAATGAGCGAGGGAACTGCTATCATTGTTTCTCCCCTCATCGCATTAATGAAAAACCAAGTCGACGCCATGCGCGGTTTTTCTGATGATGATGGCATAGCACACGTAATCAACTCCTCTCTCAATAAGACAGAAATTGCTCAAGTAAAAAGCGATATTCTTTCAGGAAAAACAAAACTCCTTTACGTTGCGCCAGAATCGCTCAACAAGGACGAGAACGTAGAGTTCCTTCGTAATGTCAAAATCTCCTTTGTAGCAATAGATGAAGCGCACTGTATCTCTGAATGGGGACATGACTTCCGCCCAGAATACCGCCGACTTAAGCCGATTATCCAACAAATCGCTGATGTGCCAATTATGGCGCTAACAGCGACTGCTACTCCTAAGGTTCAACAAGATATTCAAAAAAACCTAGGCATGATGGACGCGCGCCAATTCAAAGCGTCTTTCAACCGTGCCAATTTGTATTATGAGATTCGTGCAAAACACAATGTCGGAAAACAAATTATTCAATACATCAATGCGAATTCTGGGAAAAGTGGAATCATCTATTGTCTTTCTAGAAAAAAGACGGAAGAACTAGCTCAACTTCTCCAAGTAAATGGAATCAAGGCCCTCTCATATCACGCAGGTATGGATGGCCATCAACGTAGCAGTGTTCAGGATCAATTCCTCATGCAAGATGTTGATGTAATTGTTGCTACCATCGCTTTCGGTATGGGTATCGACAAGCCAGACGTTCGCTTCGTAATTCACCACGATATTCCAAAGTCTCTTGAAAGCTATTATCAAGAAACTGGACGTGCAGGTCGCGACGGTGGTGAAGGTGTTTGTGTGGCATTCTACAGCCCAAAAGACATTGAAAAACTAGAGAAATTCCTACAAGGAAAACCAGTAGCGGAACAAGAAATAGGAATGCAACTTCTCCAAGAAGTAATTGCATACGCTGAGACATCCATGAGTCGCCGAAAATACCTACTTCACTATTTTGGTGAAGATTGGGATGACGTGACAGGTGATGGAGCAGGAATGGACGACAACTCCCGCAATCCTAAAGAGAAATTCGAAGGTAAAGAATACGTTAAACTTATTCTCGACACCATCGTTTCTTTTGAAGAAATGCACAAAGGCAAATTCGTTTGCAATGTTCTTTGTGGTGTGAAAAATTCTGAGGTTGCCATCTACAAAGGACATCTCAATGAATTCTTCGGAGAAGGAAAAGACAACGACGATAAGTTCTGGAATGCAATCATTCGTCAGATGTTGGTTCGTAATCTTCTTCGCAAAGAAATCGAAACATACGGCACGCTTAAACTTACCGACGAAGGACGCGAATTCATGGCCAATCCTTCTTCCTTCGTTCTAGTAAAAGAAGAAGAAATCGGAGAGACAGATGACGATGGAGAATTGCTAATTCCGAATCAGGGTGGTGGAGCAGCAGACGAACAATTGTTCGGTTTGCTAAAAGAACTTCGCTTAAAAACATCAAAAGAAAAACAAATTCCACCATACGTTAT
>CALRZB010000081.1:0-10323 GCA_943372555.1 Chryseobacterium gleum
AAGTATTGACTGCAAACGAAGGTGAACCAAATTCTAATTATTCTATAGACCCAGAAGGTTCTGTAACTATCGTTGATATCAGCGGCGGCGCGGCAAGTGTTACACAAGCTAACGTTACTCAAATTTCTTTGACTTCATTCAATGGTCAAGAAGTTGCACTTCGCAACCAAGGTATTCGTATTTTCAGCACAAGTGCTTCTGTTGCTCAAGATTTGGAGCCAGAATATATTGCCATCTCTGATGACAATACCACTGCTTATGTTTCGATGCAAGAGAACAACGCTACATTGGTACTTGACTTAACTACCAACACAATCGAAACACTTCGTCCACTTGGATTTGGAAGTTATGATGCTGCTTCTGGCAATGCACTTGATGCATCAGACCAAAGCGGTGCTGTTTTGATTACAGGAAATCTTCCAATCAAAGCTACATATATGCCTGATGCCATTAGCTATGCTACTATCAACGGTACAGGTTTAATTTTCTCTGCAAACGAAGGTGATTCTAGAGAATTCGGAAGTGTTGTAGATGCAAACAGAATTAGCTCATCTACTTTCAACTCTCTTGATGCTACTGCCTTCCCTGATCAAGCTATTTTGAGAAACAACAAATTCTTAGGTCGTTTGAGCGCTCTTAAGTATTCTGGTGATACTGACGGTGATGGTGACTATGATCAATTACACGTTATGGGCGGTCGTTCATTCTCTATTTGGAATGCTGAGACAGGTGCTTTGGTTTTTGATTCTAAGGATCTATTTGAGCAAATTACTGCTTCTTCATCTATTTCTTCTGCTTTCTTCAATGCATCTAACACTACCGGTGCTGCTGTATTGAAAAATAGAAGTGATGATAAAGGTCCAGAGCCTGAAGGTGTAACAACAGCTGTTATCGGCGGAAAACCTTATGCTTTCGTTTCTATGGAGCGTGTTGGTGGTCTTATGATTTTCAATGTTGAAAATCCATCTAGTCCTGTTTTCGTTGGATACAACAACAACAGAACGTTGAATGGAAGCGGACCTGATCTTGGTGCTGAAGGTATCATCCACATTTCTGCTGCTGATTCTCCAAACGGTAAAGAGATCATTATCCTTGCTAATGAGGTAAGTTCTACTCTTTCTGTTTTTGAAATCAACTCTTGTTCTGATTTGATTAATGCTTCAGTTACTGTAGATCAAAGTGTGGTTTGCCCTGGCACTCCTGCGAATCTTACTGTAACTGCTGAAACAGGAACTACTTACCAGTGGTACAAGGATGGTTCACCTCTAGCTAGTGAGGTTTTATCATCTTATTCTACAGATGCTAGTGGTGTTTATTCAGTTCAAGCTACGAATGCAACTTTTGGTTGTTCAGTTTTCTCAAATGAAGTATCAGTTGAGAACTTTACATCTACAATTGTAATTACACAGCAGCCAGTTAAAGCTGTAGTTTGCGGAAATGCTTCTGAAGTTACATTCAACGTGGCGACTGCCGATGCTGTAAAAACATACCAATGGCAAATGAAGTTAAATCCAAGTACTTCTATATGGACTTCATTGACTAACGACGGAACATACAGTGGTGTGAATACTGCAGAATTAACAGTTGCTAATCCTACTGTTACTTTGAATAACCGTGTATTCAGATGTAAAATGACCAACTGTGGATTGCCAACTTATTCTACAAATGGTAGATTAGTAATTGTAGCACCAGTTGTTATCACTTCTCAACCAGTTGCTCAGAACACTTGCTTAGGCGGTACTGTTTCATACAGCATTAGCGCTACAGGTGACGGTTTGCTTCTTTCTCAAGCAAACAATCCTGTGAAATATCGTTGGCAGAGATTCAATGGTGTTGCATTTGTCGATATCAACAATAACAACCGCTACACTGGTGCCAACACTGCTACACTTAATATCAGCAATGTAAATAGCTCTGATGCCTTGACAACTTACCGTTGTAAAGTAACAGGCTATTGCAGTCCTTCTGGATTGTTCACGGATGCTGTTGGTTTAACAATTGATAATTGCACTCAAAGTATGATCTTGAAATCAAATATTGCGGAGTCTGTTGAAATGACTAAGTGGGACATGAACATCATGCCTAATCCAGTAGTATCTGATGTTGCAAACATCACTGTTGCTGGTCAAGAAGGCTATGCAATGATCTCAATCTATGACGGAGTTGGAAAACTAGTTCGTCAAGACTCAATCGAAATGATTGAAAATGAGATTTATTCTATGGATTTCTCTTCTATTGAAAATGGTATTTACTATGTTGAAGTAGTAATTGCTGGAGATAGAAAAGTGAAGAAAATTGTAGTTAGCAAATAAGCTTTAATTTTTTCTTTTTTAGGCGACGCCCTCCCAAGTCCTAGACTGGGGGGGCGTCTTTTTTTATGCTAACTCAGAGTTAATGTAGGTTTAACTGCCAAGCATTACGCTTAGTGTTAATTCGTTGTACTCTTAACCAAATAACATGACCGAAATCGTTTTATCCATTTTAGCCGGCTTAGTACTGTTTCTTTTTGCCGTTTTTAGTTTGTCAGAAGTAATTCAGAAAGTGGCTGGTGAGCGAGCGGAACAAGTGCTACGAAAATTTACTAAGTCTGTTTTTACGGCTATACTCACAGGTACAATTGTAACAGCCATTCTCGATTCTTCTTCAGCTGTGATTATTCTAACAATTGTTCTAGTCAACTCAAAGGTGCTTGACTTTAGGAGAGCGATGGGAATAGTACTTGGAGCAAATATTGGAACTACTATTAGCAGTCAAATCATTGCCATGGATGTAGGGAAATTCTCTCCCATATTTCTTGTAATTGGTTTTGTGCTATTAATTGCTTCTAAGAGTGATCGTCTTAATAACACAGGAAAAGTTGTTTTGTATTTTGGTGTTCTGTTCTTCGGACTTTACACGATGGAAAAGGCGGTAGAACCATTGAGAGAGGAAGCTTTCTTTATGCAATGGCTTGAACGTATCAAAGAGCCAATTCCAGGTGCGTTGGCGGGAGCGCTTGTAACTCTTGTTGTTCAATCTTCATCTGCCACAGTTGGTATGGCTATTATTCTTGCTAAAAAGGGAATCCTAAGTTTGTCTGGAGGTATTGCAGTAATGCTAGGAGCAGAGTTAGGTACCGTTAGTGATACGTTATTGGCAACAATCAAAGGAAGCAGACAGGCCATAAAGACTGGATTGTTTCATCTCATCTTTAATTTTCTGTCCATTGTATTGGGACTCATTTTCTTTTATCCTTTTGTAAAATTGGTGGAAGCTCTAAGCGGGGGAGGTCATATTGAACACGCTCTAGCTAATGCTCACATGTTGTTCAATATTGGTGGAGTATTGGTATTCGTATGGTTCTTACCACTTTTCGAAAAAGGATTAAATAAACTTTTGCCGGAGAAGGAGGTAGCCATTTTATAAGAAACCCAATTCATAAATAACTTCTTTCTGTATCTTTGCCGACTCCATTTTTGAACCATGGCAAAGAAACTTAGTAACGTCAATATTTTCAAATTCCGTGTCATCATCGACACCGAACAGGACGTATTTCGTGATATCGAAATCGAAACAGAGGCAACATTCGAGGACTTTCATCGCGCTGTATTAGATAGCTTCGACTTCGAAGAAGGCGAAATGGCTAGTTTCTATATCAGTGATGAAAACTGGACAAAGGGATTAGAGATTCCCCTGATGGATATGGGCGGCAAAGACGCTTCTCTGAGCATGGCTAACACCAAACTCAGCGATCTGCTTTCAAAACCTTCTGAAAAAGTCCTATACGTCTACGACTTCCTTCGAATGTGGATTTTCTACGTTGAATTGTTGGAAGTAACCAAAGACAAGCCTTCAACAATTTATCCTTTGGTGGCAATGCGCTACGGCGACGCACCGGCGATGGATTCAAAAGAAGTTGACCTTTTTGCTGGTGAATTCGATCAAGAAGAATTTCAAGAAGCCCACGGTGGTGATTTTGATGATGATGAAGAGGACGACGATATGTTCCACGATGGTGGTGGGTTCTTCGATGAGTCTGAATTCGATGGGTCATATAAAGACAGCGATTTCTAATAATTAATCACCATGCTATTATTTTGAAATTTTGTTTCTCAAAGTGTAGCGCGGTTTCTTTAAATGAAGCAACTTTGAATATGAAATCAAAATTCCGTTTTCTCTCATTTATAGGGCTTTTAAGCTTGTCTTTGTCGGCATGCAAGGAACAAGAGCGAAAGGTTACTTCTGACTTGCTTAACTATCCTCAGACAGCGAATGGAACACAGGATATTCCTTTGCCTTTGATGACATTTGATTCTTTGGAGTTTAAATTCGGAACTATCGCTATTGGCCAAAAAGTACAATACTCATATCATTTCAAAAACACCGGCGATGCGCCTCTTCTAATTGGTGATGTGAAACCTAGTTGCGGCTGCACTTCCCTTAAAGATTGGCCCACCGCTCCAATTCTCCCTGGAGAGGAAGGAAATATATCTATAGAGTTCAATTCGGATGGTCAACCAGGAGCAGTATCCAAGTCAATAGTGGTTCATACAAACGCTGTTCCGGCGGATTACTACCTCAAACTTTCTGGGAATGTAGTAGGTGTGGAGTCTATCAAAGAAGACGAACACAAGATTGAAATGGAGAGAACCAAATAGTTTCTCCGTATGTTTGCGGCACTTTTTTAATAAAAAATAGAATGAAAGCAATTGTTTTACAAGCTCAAGGTGGTGGATTTGGTCCACTTCTCCTAATGGGTGGTATGTTTATTATCATGTACTTCTTCATGATTCGTCCACAGATGAAAAAAATGAAAGAAGCAAAGAAATACCAAGAAGCTATCGCTGTTGGTGATAAAGTCGTAACTGTAGGTGGAATCCACGGCAAAGTGGTGGAAATTGGAGATACAGACATTGTAATTGCTCTTGATCAAGGCCGCATGCGCATTGAGAAAGCTGCACTTAGCGCTGATAGAAAAGTATTAGAAGGCAAAACAGCCTAATTTTCCTTAGTGAATTTAATGATGGCTGTCATACTCAGGTGTGACGGCCATCATTGTTTATAGCCCATCCATAGTAGAAATTTGATTAGAAATTAATTCAATCTACTATGTCAACACACACACTCTATCACATTTCACATGTGAGCGCAGAATACGCAGACTGGATGCGTGCGATTTCTTTCTATCAAGACGAAATCAAAATTTTGAAGAATAGACTCTCAGAAGTTTCTCAACGCTACACCAAAACGGATGTAAAAGTTGAGGTAGAGCATTATCAAAACCAGTTTATCATTCAGAATAATAATCTAGAAGATCTTCTCAAAGACATCAAAGCGCACGAAACACGCATGAGCGCTGATATAGAAAAACTCGCACAGCACTTGTCTAACCATACTTTGGCAGAACATGATTCTATGAGAGACCGTTTTACGAATCTCGAGAAGGTGATTGCCATGCTTCGTCATGAGTTCAAAAAGTTTCTTTGCAGATACATGTAAGACTTGAAACACTTAAAACTAAAAACGGGAGTAAAAATTTTTACTCCCGTTTTTTTATGTCTTTGAAATTGAATTAGACCGAAGTACTAATTACCATTTCTTCTTCTTCTTTCCGAAATCTTTTCCGCCAGAATTAGAATAGCTTTTCTTCTTTACATCTCCACCAGCAGCGCCGTAGCTTCTGTCGCCACGTCCATCGTTTCCTCCGCTATAGCTTCTGTCGCCACCGCCACGGTTTTCACCGCTCGCACGGTTTTCACCGCCACGACTTTCGCCACCACCATAACTTCTATCACGACGATCACCGCCGCCATATCCGCCACTGTTGCCATATCCACGACCACCGCTAAAGCCGCCGTTTCTATCGCTTCTTAGACGTGTTCTTGGAATACCAGCGTCCTTGTTACCACGTGATTCAACACGCACCGGACGGCCACGGAATGAAATACCTTCTTTGAATGCTTCTAACACTTTCTCAAATGATGCAGTGCGAACTTCAATCAATGAGAATGTATTTTTCAAGTCTGCCCAAGTTACTTCTTGCTCACTGATCTGTGCTGTTTCAGCAACATATGTTTTCAATGAACCGAAGTCTAATTGGTCCATCTGACCTAAGTTGATGTACATTTTAACTACACCAGAATCAGATGTTCTCTTATCACCACCACGCTTCTCGTCTTGATTCAAGTCTGGAGCGTTTTTGTAATAATCAATAAAGCGGTTGAACTCAATTGATACAAATTTCTTGATGATTTCCTCGCGGCTTAATTCAGCAAGTTCCTCGTATACCTTAGGCAAATACGCTTCGATTGCTTTCTCGTTTACATCAACGTTGTGCACGTTTTGTACGAGTTGGAACAATTGCTTTTCACAAACTTCAAATGGAGTAGGGATGTGCGCTTTTGTAAATGGCTGTTTGATGATCTTCTCAATCTGACGGATTTTGAAATGCTCCTTCATATTGATGATAACAATCGAAACACCTTTCTTACCAGCGCGAGCCGTACGGCCAGAGCGGTGAGTGTAGTTCTCGATTTCATCAGGAAGATTGTAATTGATAACGTGTGTTACGTCATTTACGTCGATACCACGAGCAGCAACGTCTGTTGCAACAAGCATATTCAACGCACGTGTACGGTAACGCTTCATTACGTGGTCACGTTGTGATTGTGACAAGTCACCGTGAAGTGCATCTGCATTGTAACCATCCTTAATTAACATGTCAGCAACCATCTGCGTTTCCAATTTGGTACGACAGAATACGATTGCGAAGATGTCAGGATTGTAATCCGCGATGCGCTTAAGTGCAAGATATTTATCACGTTGGTGAACGATGTAATACTGGTGTTCGATGTTCTCGTTACCTGTATTTTTTCCACCTACAGTGATCTCAGCAGGATTGCTCATGTAATGCTTAGAAATGCGAGATACTTCATCAGGCATTGTAGCAGAGAACAACCATGTGTTTTTTTCTTCAGGAGTAGTAGAGAGGATAAGATCCAAATCTTCTTTGAATCCCATGTGAAGCATTTCATCAGCCTCGTCAAGTACTACTACTTGAACAGAAGACAAGTCAATAACTCCACGTTCGATCATATCTACCATACGACCAGGAGTACCAACGATAATTTGTGGACCTTTTCTTACATCTCTGATTTGACCATCGATGCTTGTTCCACCGTAGATTGGTACTACGTGAATACCACCAGAATACTTTGAGTAGCTCTGAAGGTCTTTGGTGATTTGCACACAAAGCTCACGTGTTGGACACATGATTAATGCTTGTGTAGCGCGAGAACCAGCATCTACTAGCTCGATAAGAGGTAGACCGAATGCTGCAGTTTTTCCTGTACCAGTTTGAGCAAGCGCAACAAGGTCGCGTTGTTCTGCTAATAATGTTGGAATTGATTGTTGCTGGATTGGCGTAGGCGCAACAAATCCTAACTCAGAGATCGCACGCAGGACCTCTGGACTAAGCCCTAGGGCTTCGAAATTTTCCATTGAAAATGATTTAATAAGTTGTAATGCTAAAAACGAATTGAATTACAACCCTCATTTTCCTAGAACAACCCCGGCTAAAAGCGGTACCGCCAAAAATGATAAGCTTAACTCGTTTCGAAAAGCGCCGCAAAGGTAATGAACTTTTATCAATAATTGTTCATAACCTGTTAAATAATTGAAAAACACTGATTCAGCTAGTGTTTTACGAGCTTGCTAATTCTTTTTTCTGATCCGATTTGTGCCAAAATCACATAACTTCCAGTAGTTAAAACGTCATTTTGAAGTTCAATAAGTGAATTTCCCCCAGCAGCGATACTCTCAGAATGAACCAAGCGACCAGTGATGTCAAAAATTTGAAGAGTTCCTGACTCCTTGTTACCATTGATGCGAATCCAAGTGCTCTCGGAAGAGGGGTTTGGAAAAACTGACATTTCTAATTCGGTACTTTCAAAATGCTTAGATTTTGGAATAAAAGAAGCCTTTGTCATGTTATTGAAATCAATAAGGTTTACCCATTCTGGGTTATCGACAAAAGGATTTCTATTTTGCTGAATGGACTGAATATAATCATTTCTTGAAATCTCAAAGTTATCTGGTGCATCTGCATTGTGCCATGCAATAAGTGTTGCAAGATCTTGAGGGTCTTCGTTGAATGATGGAAGAATGACTTGATTAAGTTGGTCGAAATCCCATTGGAATCCGTTCACACCATCGTATCTCAAAGCCATGTATAACAATGCTCTTGCGGCGTCGCCTTTTTGCGCATCCATTGGCTCGTAAACAGTATTGCCATTTACATCCTGACCGTATTCTCCAAGAAGATATGTGCTCGTTGCAGTGGTAACTTCTCCCAACGGATGATTACTTCGAACTCCATTAGCGCTGTTTTGATTGACTGTAAACAAATGATGTTGATCGGCATATTCATTAAGTCCTGTGCTTCCGCCGCTTGGCATCCAGCTGACACACCAAGTGTGCTCTCTACTAAATGGCGAAGTTGTGTACCAAACGAATGGAGGAGTATACAAATAACGCTGCCCAGAGTAAGCACATTCTTGTACTTTCTGTCCGCCAGTTGTATCTCTGAATTCAAATTGAGCTACCATGGTTTCGTCATACAAATCGTAACTCACTTTTACGTAGGGGTTACGAATCACATTTTGAAGTTCTGTAATAAACGTTGCAGAAGCGGTATCGATCGTGTTGTAATAACTGCCAATCATATTAGCCGGAGTGCTGACTGATGCGCTTGGAGCGCCAGTCTGAAGATAATTAATGGTTGAAGCAGAACCTAGATACGTATAAATGGTGTAGTAATAGGTTTTATTCGCACGCAGTCCTTTTTGCGCAATAGAAAGTGATGTTCCATTGGAGAGTACTTTTCCATTTCCGATAGCATTGCCAATTGAGTAAGCAACACCATCCGTTGGAGCGCTCGTCAAAGGACTTTCACTTCTTACCACAAGGTAATTGCCTGTAAAGCCGGAAGCCGCGCTAAAGGATAACGTACCGCTATAAGTGGTGTAATTACTAAAGCTTAGATTGCTAGCGTGAGTTGTAGGTTCTGGATTAGTGACCACCACGCCGCCGCTTCCACTGATGTTAAATATCCATGCTGGGAATGTTGAATAACGACTATCGCCGCGTGTCCATTTTGTTGTATTCGCTATCAGCGCTAAGGCTTGTGCTTTGGTTCCAGTAACAGATACTTGGTTGAAATATCCATTGTCCCTTTCTGTGCTGAAAGCAACAGCGCTAGTTCCTGTGACAAGCGACGCAGGTTTGCGAGAAGTACTTAAACTAATTGTTCCAGTAACCCAGGTTTTTGTGCTTAATCCAAAAATAAAATTCGGTGCTGTTGATGCTCCTTGGTATACAAAAATTTGATCACCAGATGTTGAGAATGAAATATTTGTTGGATTGATACTAATCACAGCTCCTTTGGAAACTGCAGTAGATGCAGTCCAAACAAAAGTACCTTCGCTAGTGGTTAAAGCAGTTCCATTCCATCCATTATCAGTGAATGATACTTGAGTGCCTTGAGCTAAATCCACAAGTGGAACAAATACAATTTGATCTGGATCGTCGTAGTTAAATCCAATAACGGCTATGTCGCCTGCAACCAAAGTTGTTTGGGAAAAAGACGTAACACTAATAGCTAGAAATGCCAAGGCAAGGCATGCGGTCTTCACAAGATTCATATGATGTAGTTAAGGATTTCAAATGTATCTAAAAAAGCCTACAACATACAACTTACCACTTATTACTTTCCACCTAATACCTACCACCTAATACTAATTCGCTGTTTCCGGCGCCATGCGCTTAAGTGCAAGCTCTTTTGCGAAATCAACAAATACCTTATATGCTTGTGTGAATACGAAGCGGTCTTCGAAGTTTTTGTGAACGATATTTCTACGAGCCATACCATTGATCAATGTGCGACGTCCATCAGGATCTTTGATTGCTTTATTGCTTTCAATCAAATCGATGAATGAACTATTGTCAAAATACTTGTCAACTTCTTCTGTGGTGAATTCGTTGAACTCTATCGCCTCAAGGAAGTTGCGGCCGTCTTTGTCCAACTCATAACTGAGAATAGCAATGAAGATACTTACGTCACGCGAGAAATTCTCACTTGTTTCTTTACTCAACAAGTAGGCGTAATCTGTTTTAAATACAAGATTCAAATCGAATGAGACTTTGAAAAATTCCTCGTAGAATTTTTCATTTTCTTTCAATGATGCAAATTGCTCTTCATTGCTGAGGATGAATTTGCCGTTCATCAATTCTTCGACGATTTGTCTGTGTTTTTGAGGGTAAACCATGTGACTAGATCTTTATTGC
>CALRZB010000082.1:0-10222 GCA_943372555.1 Chryseobacterium gleum
TTTTTAAAAGCGGCATTAAATCTTAAAGCTGATTTTGTTGCAACAGGTCATTATTGTCAGAAAGATGAAATAGTAGGCAAGGATGGAAAAAAGACTTTCCGACTGCTTGCTGGTGCTGACCCTAATAAAGATCAGAGCTATTTTTTATGTCAACTCTCTCAAGATCAATTGGGAAAAGCACTCTTTCCAATTGGCCATTTGCAAAAACCCCAAGTGAGGGAAATTGCCAAAAAAATTGGATTGCCTACAGCCGAAAAGAAGGATAGTCAAGGCTTGTGTTTTATTGGAAAGGTAAAGCTACCTACATTTTTGCAACAACAACTTCAGCCTAAACGTGGCGTCGTGATTGAAGTTCCGGCGTCGGAGGAACTGTTTCCTGTTTACCGAAAGAGCCCCGAAACCATAGAAGAAGTTAAAGAAGCCTGCACGCCTTATTCATTTTCA
Source organism: Chryseobacterium gleum (assembly GCA_943372555.1). Taxonomy (GTDB): domain Bacteria; phylum Bacteroidota; class Bacteroidia; order Flavobacteriales_D; family Sanyastnellaceae; genus JAIXWP01. The sequence continues at coordinate 445 of CALRZB010000082.1, forward strand.
AAAGATTTGGGTAAAAAAGTGGGGGATCATAATGGTGCTCATTACTATACAATTGGGCAGCGCAAAGGACTAGGCGTGGGGGGAAAGGCGGAACCTCTTTTTATCGTTAATATTGATACTGAGCAGAATATAGTTTACGCGGGCCAGGGTGAGGATCATCCTGCACTACATCGAAAAGGTTTATTTATCGATAAATCCGAAATTCATTGGATTCGGACAGATTTGGCCCTGAATGTTGGAGAATCAATAAGATACTTGTGCCGAATTCGATATCGCCAAACGCTTATTTCGTGTATTCTTTACATGCAAGAGGAAGGGCTCTATCTCATATTTGATGAGACACAGCGGGGGATTGCGAAAGGTCAGTTTGCTGCTTGGTACGATGGGGAAGAGCTAATTGGCAGCGGAGTGATTTCATAGCTTTTCAACAATAAGCAACCTTTTTCTTTAACTGTTTGTCATTCAGTCATAAGTTAAGGTATCTTGCCTTGCTTTATTAGACCAAATAAACCTTCGATTATGAGAAAATTATTTACGTTTTTAGCAGCATTCTTCTTGCTGTCTTCAATGTATACAACTTCAGCGCAGTCCGAGTGCACAGTTGTTTCATATACACTCACCCCAGGAATATTTGCCAGCGAGGTTAGTTTCGAACTGATCGCCCCGACGGGTGAAGTCATAGCTTTCGCTCAGGCTACAAATGCTGGCAACAATTTAGGTACGTGGTGTCTTCCAAACGGATGTTATACTGTTCTAATGTATGATTCTTTCGGAGATGGTTGGAACGGTGCTACCCTGACTGTCAATATGATGGATGGCAACGTTTATCAAGGCACTTTACCATCTGGGAATAGCGGTTCATTTAACTTCGGTATCAACACAGAAAATTGCGGATCTGTGGTGGTAGGAGGTTGCACAAATCCTGAAGCAGCGAACTATGATTCATCTGCTACAGTAGACAACGGTTCTTGTATCATTTACGGATGCACTTCACAAAATGCGACCAATTACAATGGCTCAGCAACTTTCGATGATGGCTCATGCAATTATTGCGATGGTGCTGGATCTGTAATTTCTACACTTTATCTATGCACTTTTGGAAATGCGGCTAACGTAGAACTTCAAATTGTCGATTCTCAAGGCAATGAAGTTGCATATGTATATGGCGGTGTTTCTTCAATTCAATATGTTACACTTTGTCTGCACCCTGGTGAGTGCTATACAGCTAACATGATCAACAACCAAGGTCCTAACGGATGGTATGGCGGGTATTTCTGGGTGAACGGCGCTGGTGCTCAGTATATTAATGACCAGCCAAATGCAACATCTCAGATTGAAAGCGTCAACTTCAGCATCGATGGTACTTGCGGACCGATTGCTGGTTGTACTGATCCAAACGCGGACAACTATGATGCAACTGCTCAAATTTCAAATGGTTCTTGTGTTTACTCTGGTTGCACTGATCCAAATGCTATGAACTATGATTATCAAGCAACTTCAGACGATGGTTCTTGCCAGTATTGCAATGCCCCAGGTTCTGTTTTAGCTAGCCTATATATCTGTACTTTCAGCAATGGAGGTGAAGTAGAATTTCAAATTCTTGATGACCAAGGAAATGAAATCACATACGTAAGTGGTTTGAACAACGGTGCTATCTATAATGCACAAGTTTGTCTTCAACCAGGTACTTGCTACACTGTGAATATGATTAACAATGCTGGTCCTTATGGTTGGTACAATGGATACTATTGGATTAATGTGAACGGCTGGCAAGTAAGCAACTCGTCACTTCCATCTGGTTCAGCATTCTCGTCAACTATCTTTAGTATTGACGGAACATGCGGCCCTATTTTAGTTCTTGGTTGCACTGATCCAAACGCACTTAACTACAATGCTGACGCTACACAAGACGATGGCACTTGCCAATATCCAGTTTGGGGTTGTACGAACACAGCAGCGATTAACTACAACGAGTTTGCTACATCGGATGATGGTTCATGCGTTGTCGTAGAAGATTGTACAAATAACTTGGTTGTATTCTCTCTTGGAGGTAGCGCATGGAATCAAGAAATGTCTTTCAATCTAATCGATGAAAGCGGTCTTGTTGTAGCTTATGGAACTGGAGCGAGCATTTCTTATGCTTGTCTGTCTGATGGTTGCTATTCATTACAAATGATGGATTCATTTGGTGATGGTTGGGATAATGGATCTTTGGAAATCTCTGTAAATGGAGTTCCTAGTTTCTATTACACTTTCTCGACTGGCACATTGTCTCAAACTTCATTTGGTTTGAATACAGAAGGTTGCGGCCCTGCACCAATTTATGGTTGCACTGATCCAAACGCAATTAACTACAATCCTCAAGCTAACGCAAATGACGGAAGTTGCTATTATGAGGAGTCATGTGATGGTACTTTGGTAAATATTTACATCGAAACTCAAACTTGGGGTTCTGAAGTAAACTGGTCATTGGTTTCTGAGGATGGTGCTATCGTTGCATCTGGATCTGGTTATGGTAGCTGGGGTTCTTATTACACTACAGTGTGTTTGCCAATTGGTTGCTACCAATTCGTAATGAACGATACATGGGGTGATGGCTGGAATGGTGCTTACTATATTATGTATGGTGAAAACACATATTCAGAAGGTTCACTTCTTTATGGTTCATCAGCTGCGGATTTCGTTGGTGTTGGCACTGCATGCGGCGATGTTGCTGGTTGCACTGATTCAAGCGCAATGAACTATAATCCTGCAGCTACTTATGATGATGGCTCTTGCATGTACAATGACAACAATCCTTTCAATGGTGAAATGCCAGGTATTCTAGAAATCGGTCTTACTGTATTCCCAAATCCAACCAACGGTGGAATGGTGGTAGATGTAACTGATTTGAATGCTACTGAAAATATTAAAATCGTAATCACTAGCCTTGATGGCAAAGTGGTAAAAAATATTGAAATGGCTAATCAAGAAGCTTCTAGAAGATTCAATCTAGATGTTACTGAATTGGCAAATGGTTACTATGTTATGTCACTTCAAAATGGCAGCAACAGAGTGGTGAATTCCTTCATCAAGAACTAAAAGAAATTTCGAAGAAAAAAAAGGGCTGTCTTGCAAAGACAGCCCTTTTTATTTGAGGTGTTTTTTTTAAATAACCTCCGTGATTTTATAATCGTTTCTTCTGCTCGAATTTCTAGTAATTAACTCGCCTACAAATCCAGCCATAAAGAGCTGTGTTCCGATGATCATTGCAGTAAGCGCAATGTAGAAGATTGACTGATCTGCAATGTTCTTTTGATATTCATCATTAAACAACGCCCAAAGTTTGCTGCCTCCGATATAGGTGAATGCAGTAAAGCCTATAATGAACATTAGTAAGCCGATGCTACCGAAAAAGTGCATTGGTTTTTTACCGAAACGAGAAATGAAAGTGATTGTCAATAGATCTAAAAATCCATTGATAAAACGCTCTAATCCAAATTTGGAAACACCATATTTTCTAGCACGGTGTTCTACAACCTTTTCTCCTATTTTTCCAAAGCCTTCTTTGTGCGCCATTACAGGTATATAGCGGTGCATCTCACCAAAAATCTCCAAGCTTTTAATCACATTTTTACGGTAGATTTTTAGACCACAATTGAAGTCATGTAAGTAAATACCGCTCATTTTTCTGGTCGTCCAATTGAATAATTTCGTTGGAATAGTCTTTGAAATAGGATCGTATCTTTTCTTTTTCCATCCACTCACCAAATCGAATCCATCCACTAAAATCATTTTTCGCAAATCCGGAATTTCTTCTGGAGAATCTTGTAAGTCCGCATCCATGGTTACTACCACTTCACCCACTGCCATATCGAAGCCGACATGAAGAGCAGCACTTTTTCCATAATTTCTCTGAAAACGAACCGCCTTAACATTGCTATCTTCCTTTTTCAAGAATTGGAGAACCTCCCATGATTTGTCATTCGAACCATCATCTATATAGATGACTTCGTAAGAAAAATTATTGGAGTTCATCACCTTTCGAATCCATTGGTGAAGTTCACCTAGAGATTCATCTTCATTGAATAAAGGGATGACGATGGAAATGTCTGTCATAAAAGAAATATGAAAAAAATGTATAAGCGCTAAGTTGCTTTTCAGCAAAGGTATAGCCTTGAATGTGGCTAAATTATCAATAGATCATAAATATTAAACTTTCGTATATGGAAAAAGAGGTTTATTTTTGCGCCAAAGGCAAGTCTTATACGATCAGCTCCCGCCTAATCCTCCAGGGTCGGAAGGCAGCAAAGGCAGGTGGTTGTAGCGGTGCGATATAAGGGGCTTGCCTTTTTTTTCTTTTATTCCCTTTTTCTTTCTTTCCTTTGCGCCACGTCAAATAGATTATGAGCCAAAAAGTCAACATTGCTCTCTACCGAAATAGAGCTTACAGAAAGAAAAAAGCACTCACCGCTTTTCTTAAAAAACTCGCCAAATCCAAAATCAAGGGGTTAACCAAGCTTACTGCTGCTGCGGAAAAGGCAACTTGGGAAAAAATCAATTGTCAAAGCTGTGGTAATTGTTGCATGACGATGACTCCAACATGGAAGAAGTCGGAAGTGAAGAAATTGGCCACTCATCTTGGAATGACCTATGATGAGTTTTATCAAAAATGGCTTTATACTGAAGAGTCAACTGGTGATATCATGAACGATTCCACACCGTGTCAATTCTTTGATCAGAAAAACGGCCTTTGTACTGTCTATGAGTTTAGGCCTCATGATTGTGCAACATTTCCTCACCTTTATCGAAAAGACTTTGTTGATCAAATAGAAGTATATACGGCTAACCTTCATAGATGTCCCGCTACATTAGTGGCCGTGGAGCTTTTGGAAAAAGCAGTGAAAGAAATTTCAAAGAAATGATATTTATCCTTTCTATGAAATTGGCTTTTTTTACTCCCAACAAATAGATTACTTTTGTTATAAATTAATTGTTGCAGCGTGGAACTTGAACGTGTTGTCCTTTCTCCCAGTCAAAAAGCATTACGTATAAATCTCAACCCTGAGATTTACGGTACGTTTGCCGAAATTGGAGCGGGTCAAGAAGTGGTGCGCCACTTTTTCAGAGCGGGGGGCGCAAGTGGTACCATTGCAAAAGCAATGAGCGCTTACGACAAGGATTTTAGTGATGCCATTTATGGTAAAGAAACTAAAGGCCGTTATGTATGTAAGCCGCGCTTGATCAACATGCTCAACCATGAGTATCGCCTCATCGAAGAACGACTTGATCGCAGAGATCATTCGAATAAAAAATTCTTCTCGTTTGCCGATACTTTCGCAACAATCAACTACCAAAAGACCATCCAAGGGCACGGATGGATGGGGATGAAATTCCAGACAGATCCGAATAAAGAACCCAATATGGTTATTATTCACGCTCGTCTGCACGAACTCGATGCCTTGCTTCAGCAAGCTACTGTAGGAATGCTTGGCGTGAATCTTCTTTACGGTTGTTATTTTTTCTACAATAAGCCAAAGGAACTTCTCCTTTCGCTGTATGATAATTTAGGTCGTGATCAGGTCGAAATCGACATGATCCAAATGACAGGTCCTGATTTTGAAAAAGTAGACAATCGTCTTCTCTCACTTCAATTGGTGAAGAATGGAATGACGGATGCTGTTATTTTCTCACCAGACGGAAGAAATCTCCAAGCAGCTGATGTCCTTTATAAAAAGAATATCCTAGCGCTTCGAGGTAGCTTCAGACCGGTTACTAAGGTGAATATTGATATGATCATGAAAGGCATGAAACTCTTCGAAAAAGAGTATCGTGTCGAGCAAGAAGATATTCAAGTTCTTTTTGAAATTACATTGAATAACCTTCGTGCAGAAGGGGATATCGATGAACAAGACTTCTTAGATCGCGCAGACATTCTATGTTCTCTCGGTCAGACAGTGCTTGTGTCGAATTACTCGAAGTACTACAAACTAGTAGAATATTTTTCGAAGTACACCAACAAACGTATGGGCGTCATTATGGGCACCAATATGTTGATGGAACTTTTCAACGAGAAGTATTATCGCGATATCAATGGTGGAATTCTTGAAGCTTTTGGAATCTTATTCAGTCGCGACTTGAAGATCTACTTGTATCCATGGAAGGACAATGAGACAGGTCAAATGTTGACATCGAAAAATTGTCCTGTTCATCCTCGTTTGAAGCCACTTTTTGACTATTTGTGTTACAATAAGCGTCTTGTTGACATCACGGACTACAACGCGGATGTAATCGATATTTATTCAAAGGATGTTTTGGACATGATCAAGCACGGATACAGTGGGTGGGAAGATATGGTACCTGCATACGTAGATACCATTATCAAGGACAATAAGCTCTTTGACTATGATCCAGAAACCAAGCAAGATCCAAACTACATTCCTCCAACAAGCCACCTAAAAGAGAAGAGAGTGAATCCGATGTAATCAGAGTTCACTCAATTTGAATGCATTTTCTAATCGTATTCCTTTCTCAGTTTCTTGAAGCGTGCAGCATTCGTTTACGCTATCATGCTCCATCACTAGCACGAATTTGTTTTTAGCTGCATGAGTTAGAAAATTTGCTTTTTCTCCCAATGTAATAAGCGGTCGAGTGTCATATCCCATTACATACGGTAGGGGAATATGCCCAGTGCTCGGGAGCAAATCAGCCATAAAGCAAACCGTGTGGCCTTTATAGTTGAAATGCGGAATCATCATGCTATCGGTATGGCCATCAACGAAAGTGACACTAAAGCCAAGCTCGGATTTTTCAGTAAAGTCGCCTTGACGTGTGATGAAGTTTAACTGCCCGCTTTCTTGAATGGGCAGAATATTATCGGATAAAAAGCTCGCTTTTTCTCGTGCATTTGGCTTTGTTGCCCATTCCCAGTGACGCTCGTTGGTCCAGAATTTGGCATTTTCGAAAGCTGGACGAAAACCGTCTTTTGTGCTATTAAATTCTATTGCTCCTCCGCAATGGTCAAAATGGAGGTGAGTCAGGAAAACGTCGGTAACATCATTCCTATGAAAGCCCAAATTCGCTAAAGAATTATCTAAACTTGCGTCTCCATGGAGGAAATAATGGCTAAAGAATTTTTCGCTTTGTTTATTGCCAATGCCTGTGTCAACAAGGATTAGGCGGTTTCCATCTTCGACTAATAAGCATCTCATTGCCCAAGTGCACATATTGTTTTCATCAGCAGGATTTGTCTTGCTCCAGATGGTTTTTGGAACAACTCCAAACATCGCTCCGCCGTCTAATTTGAAGAGGCCTGTGTCAATGGTGTGTAATTTCATCATAAAAAGGTTTAACCAGCGCTAAAGTAACGTATTCGACTGCCATTGAATTCGTATTTTCGCGACTTTCTAATAAGATAATTATGGAGCTATCCTCGCTCACTGCAATTTCACCTGTTGATGGTCGCTATAGAAAGCAGACCGAAATTCTTGGTGGATATTTTTCTGAATTGGCTCTTATTCGCTACCGCGTTTGGGTGGAAGTAGAATATTTCATCGCGCTATGCGAATTGCCATTGCCCCAATTGAAAGACGTCTCAGCGGATGTATTTCCTGAATTGAGAAAGATCTATTGGGACCTTAATGAGGCGGATGCGATTTCTATCAAGGATTTGGAGAAAACGACCAATCACGATGTTAAGGCAGTAGAGTATTTTATTAAAAACGCTTTTGATAAGCTTGGATTAGACAAGTACAAAGAGTTTATTCACTTTGGTTTGACTTCTCAAGATATCAATAACACCGCTATTCCAGCATCTTTCAGAGATTCTATTGAAGAGGTTTATATTCCAGGATTGGAGAATATCGTAGAAAAATTGGCAGAGCTTGCAACAGAATGGAAAGACATTGCGATGCTCGCTAGAACGCATGGACAGCCAGCTTCACCGACCAAACTTGGTAAGGAAATCTATGTATTTATCGAACGTCTAGAGGAACAAATGATTCGTCTGGAAGAAGTTCCTTTTGCTGCAAAATTTGGTGGAGCAACAGGTAATTTCAACGCACATCATGTAGCATATCCTGAAATTGACTGGGTGAAGTTTGCCAATGAGTTTTTGGCTGAAAAGCTTGAATTGCGCCGTTCTCAGTTTACGACCCAGATTGAACATTATGATAATTTTGCGGCATCATTTGATGCTATCAAAAGACTGAACACAATACTAATCGACCTATGCCGCGATATGTGGACTTATGTGTCGATGGATTATTTCAAGCAAAAGACTAAAGAAGGTGAGGTGGGAAGTTCTGCAATGCCGCATAAAGTCAATCCAATTGATTTTGAAAATGCAGAGGGAAATCTTGGAATTGCAAATGCAATATTCGAACACCTTTCAGCAAAACTTCCTGTAAGTCGCTTGCAGCGCGACTTGACGGATAGCACGGTTTTGAGAAACATTGGAGTTCCTGTTGCACATACATTAATCGCAATCAATTCCATTGAAAAGGGATTGAGCAAATTGTTGTTGAACGAGACTGCGCTAGCAAAAGACTTGGAGAATAACTGGGCCGTTGTTGCAGAGGCAATTCAAACCATTTTGAGAAGAGAAATGTATCCATCTCCTTACGAAGCCCTGAAGGCACTTACGCGAGGAAAAGCATCTATTTCTTCTACTGATATTCATGAGTTCATTCAAACTTTAGATGTTTCTGATAAAGTGAAAGCAGAATTGATGAATATTACTCCATCAAATTATACAGGTGTAGATTTGTTAGAAGACGAGTTGTCTTGATTCAATTAGTATGAAAAAATTCAGAGAAATATTTGCATTGGTGAGCGGTTACAAGAGTGCACTCTTGTCGAATTTTGTATTTAATATTTTGAATGCAATACTATCGCTTTTCACATTTGGTGCGATAGTTCCTTTTCTGAATATTCTCTTTAAAACAGGCGAAGAACCTGAGGTCCCTTCGGCAGACGCCTCTTTTTTGATGCACTTGTGGTACAAGTTTAATGTACAACTAGACGCTTATATTTCTACTCATGGACAATTGACTGCATTGTTTTGGATGTGCGTTGGTATTGCAATATTGGCATTATTAAAAAACTTGGTAGGTTATTTCAGTGTGCTCAGTATAGCTATGATTCGCACAGCCGTGAGCCGCGATTTGCGCGAAAGGATGTACAAAAAAGTGTTGAATCTTCCTCTTTCATATTATTCAAATGAAAGAAAAGGTGATATCATTTCACGCATGACCAATGACTTGATGGAGATCGAGTTTTCAGTTATTGGTACAATCGAAGCTGTTTTCAAATCTCCTATCATGATTATTGTCTATTTCGTTTCATTGTTCGGAATGAGTTGGAAATTGACAGTATTTGCTTTGATATTTTTACCTGTAAGTGGTTTCTTAATTTCTGTTATTGCCAAAAGCCTGCGCAATGCAGCCAAGCGCGGCAAAGGCAGTATGAGTGATTTGGTTTCAATTATCGAGGAAACACTTTCTGGAATCAAGATCGTTAAGGTTTTTAATGCTGAAAGACAGTTCAAACAAAAGTTTGATCGCAACAATGATTTCTTGTTTCGCTTAATGCATAAACTTTACAAGCGAGAGTATTTGAGTTCTCCTATGAGTGAGTTTATAGCGCTCGTGACGATTTCTGTGTTGCTTTATTTCGGAGGCGCAATTGTAGTGAGGGGTGAACTCGATGGGGAATTTCTAATTCTTTATTTGATCGTTTTCTCTCAGATTATTCCTCCTGCAAAAGCTTTATCAGATGCTTTTTTCAAAGCTGCCAAAGG
>CALRZB010000083.1:0-10209 GCA_943372555.1 Chryseobacterium gleum
AAACCGTTGTCCGCCCCAGATGATGTCGTATCCGTGACCTTTGTTGTATCCTTGCAGGACGCACTCCATAAGATAATGGCACTGATTGTCCATATAAATGCACTAAATCTCTTCATGATGTTGTGAAATTTTTTGCAAGATGCAACGAATACTGCAATATTCTTCTATCTACATTTGACCCCAACATGAAGTTTATACTATATATATATGTAATCCTTTTCCTTTTCGGCTGCTCTGTCAGTCAATCGGACGAGTCGAATGTCTTCCGATACAACGAAAGCAATGGCATTACTTCCCTTGATCCAGCCTTCGCTCGCGACCTAGAAATCATGTGGGCAACCAATCAGATATTTGACGGCCTGGTGGAAATGAATGAAGATTTGGAAGTCGTTCCATGCATCGCAAAAAGTTGGAACATCTCCGAAGATGGAAAGACCTATACCTTTATAATAAGAGATGGTGTCTACTTCCATTCCTCGCCACTTTTTGTTGATTCTACAAAAAGAGAAGTTACAGCTCACGATTTTGAATACAGTTTTTCAAGAATTATCGATCCAACTTTAGCATCACCTGGGTCGTGGATATTTTCTAAAGTAGACACTTCTTTCAATAAAGGTTTTGAGGCAATCAATGATTCTACTTTTTCGATTCATCTAAAAAATCCGTTCCAACCTTTTCTAGGAATGTTGACCATGCAATACTGCAGCGTGGTTCCGAAAGAAGTGGTAGAACATTACGGTGCCGACTTTAGATCTCATCCTATTGGAACAGGTCCTTTCAAGTTTGCATTTTGGTATGAGAACATCGCTTTGGTTTTTCACAAAAATCAAAATTTCTGGCAAAAAGACGAAAGTGGAAATGCCCTTCCCTATCTCGATGCCATCAAAATTGATTTTGTAAAAGACATGTCTGTCGAATATCAAGGTCTATTGATGAACAAATACGACTTCATGAGTGGTATCCATAATTCATACAAAGATGAATTATTGAGCACACAAGGAGAACTGAATGATGCGTACAAAGACAAATTCAATTTTTACAAAATGCCTTTTATCAAAACCGACTACATCGGTTTTATGATTGATCCGAATTCAGAAGTAGCATCAACATCTCCCTTTTTAAATAGTAAGGTTAGAAAAGCAATCGAGTACGCCATTGATAAAAAAGAAATGGTGCGCTACTTAAGAAACAATACTGTGGTAGCCGCAGAGCAAGGCTTCATTCCTCCAGGATTGCTTGTGGAAGATTCGTTACTTTCAGAATTTAATATTGAAAAAGCAATACAACTGTTGGATGAGGCTGGCTATCCAAAAGGAAAAGGGTTGCCCGAATTCACAATTTCGACAACCGGTGATTACGCGGATCTAATCGAATACATTCAACATAGTCTGAATAAAATCGGGCTCAATGTGAAAGTGCAAGTCATGCAAGGTGGGACATTTCGCGAAGCAACCTCAAAAGGTCAATTGGCCGTGTTCCGCAAAAGTTGGCTCGCCGATTATGCCGACGCTGAGAATTTCTTTAGTTTATTCTTGACCGAAACCTTTTGTCCCAACGGACCGAACTATTGTCATTATTCCAATAAAGAATTTGACATACTATATAATAAGGCCATAACTTCTACTTCAGAAGTGGAGCGAAATGCACTTTACAAAGAAATGAATCGTATGATTAGCGAGGAGACACCGATGATTCCGCTCTATTATGATCAAGTATCTCACTTCGTTTCAAAATCCATTGAAAACTGGAATATCAATCCGATTAATTTGATTGATCTCAAAAAAGTGAGAAAGAAACGTTAGTTTTGACAGACCAAACAGACTACAGCGTGCTTAAGATAGATATGCATACCCACATCATGCCCAAAGATCTTCCCGATTGGACGAAGAAATTTGGATATGGAAACTTTATTCATCTAGATCATCATAGACCGGGCTTTGCTCGCATGATGCAAGGTGAAAAGTTTTTTCGTGAAATCGAATCCAATTGTTGGGATGAAGAATTACGTATCGGTGAGTATCTCAAATTCGACACGCATGTTCAAGTAGTTTGCACCATTCCTGTTTTATTCGCCTACTGGGCCAAGCCAAACGACGGACTTGAGGTAGCACGTTTTCTAAATGATGATATCGTCAATACTATTCAGAAGCATCCAAAAAGTTATGTGGCACTTGGAACATTGCCTATGCAAGACATTGAACTTGCTGTGCAAGAACTTCATCGCTGCAAAGAAATAGGAATTCGTGGAATTCAGATTGGTAGCAATATCAATGGAAAAAATTTGAATGAAACAGAGTTCTTTCCTCTGTGGAATGCTCTTGAAGAATTAGACATGTGCGTGCTTGTTCATCCTTGGGAAATGATGGGTGAAAATGACATGAAAAAATATTGGCTGCCTTGGTTAGTAGGTATGCCAGCAGAAACCACCCGTGCAATTTGCTCTTTATTATTTGGTGGTATTTTCGAGCGATTCCCGAAAGTGCGATTCAACTTTGCACATGCAGGAGGTTCTTTTATTCCCACCATTGGTCGAATAGAACATGGATTCAATTGTCGCCCTGACCTTGTCGCGATCGACAATCAAATTCCACCGCGTGATTATTTCGGTCACTTCTGGGTTGATAGCGCTACGCACGATCCAGAACTTTTGCATTATGTATTGAAACATCAAGGTTCTAAGCGTGTATCGCTTGGCACCGATTATCCTTTCCCTCTAGGAGATTTGGAGATTGGAAAATTCATTACAGAAATGGGACTAAGTGATGAAACGGTTGAAGATATTTTCTGCAACTCAGCATTAGAATGGCTCGGAATGTCGAAGTCTGACTTCTAATTTTTACCACTCAAAATTACCATTGAATACGCGACTATTTCCAACACCATCAATGATGGTGAGTTCGAAATAATGCTTGCCAGCCGTGATGTATCGCTTATCGAAATAGTACATTAGACGCGCAGTTTTCGCATCGTATTCCATCAACGCCCATTTGCCATCGATGGTCGGAATGATTTGATCAACTCCAGAAAGCCCGTCACTAATTTTTACGGTAAAAACACCGCGTCCCTTCATACTCGGTCCAAAATCAACATTTGTAATACTCGGCTTCACCGTGTCGATCATTAATCCGAAGAAGCCTAAATACGTTGGCTCCGCTTCAATGAAACCGTCTTTGTAAATACTGCCTTCTGCAGAAATTTTATTTTTATCAGGATCAAATCTTACTATCACCGCTTTATTTCTCAAATTTTCAGGAACCTTCTGCGCGTTGATTGCCAATTTGAATTTGCTATGAATAGGCTCATAAGCTGATGCAATTTTATAAGTTGGTGTTATGCTTTTTTCAATTGTTTTTGTTTCTTCAATTGTGAGATCCAAATCCTCATATAAAGTATATGCGGGCATTTCAATTTTCAATCGCTGATCGCTATACTTATTATCTTCTTCCCAATTCCACTTCGCGATAAACGCCTTTGGTGGCGAGGGTTTTGCTACAGCAGATGATAGAGATTGCACATCAAAATTCACCGTAGATTTATTCCCCATGATATCAATTACACGGTATTCTATTTTATGTTTTTTTCCATCTTTAAATGTTACAATTCCATCATTTACGAGATTATCATAAATATCTAATGGGTTCCCCGGTAATCTGTACGAACCATGAATTTGGCTTTTATCTTTTTTAAATTTCTCATAAATAGTATGAGCATTCATTGCTCGATTTGTCGCGAATTCCAATTTATCCATGCGCTGACCATAGACCTGAAGTCCATCAACGAAAAGTTCGATTCTGTAAATCCCACATTTGTTCTCATTACCATTTAACATATCGCTTGTGTGAATAGCGAAACCAAAGTCACCATAGACGGCCGGTGCGGTGGTTGTTTTAAGAGCGCATGCTCCCGTAAATGTCTTTGTGGGAAAGCTCAAAGGCACTTTACCACCATTGACAGAAGAGGTATCGTTCATTGGAACAATCCAAATTCCTGTTATGCTTGGAGCAATTTTATCGGTGACTTGAAATCCGAAAAGAAGCGGGTTGATCAGTTTCTCTGTTGAAGTCTCACGCACTTCAAAATGAAGGTGGGGTCCACCAGATCCGCCAGTGTTTCCAGAAAGGGCCACGACCTCACCTTTGGTTACAGGCAATTCGTTGGGTTCTGGGAATAAATCGACGCTAAATGATTTTAGGAGGTATTGGTTGCGTTTTACGTATTCATCGATTTTCGGAGAATAGGACTTCAGGTGACCATATAGCGTTGTGAAACCATTAGGGTGGGTAATGTAGAGGGCATAGCCGTATCCAACGGAAGACACTTTGATTCGGCTAACATAGCCTTCGGCAGCTGAATAAATCTTAAGTCCCTCTTGCTGAGCGGTTTTGATATCAATTCCAGCGTGAAAGTGATTGGTACGGAGTTCTCCGAAATTACCAGCTAGGTTGAGAGGAATATCTAAGGGTGAGCGAAAATAATCTTGGGGATAAGCCTGCTGGGCGAAAATGCCCAACGAGCTGAAAAGGACAAAAACGAGGAATGACAACACTTTCATGACAATCTCACTATTAATCTGTGAATTACAAAAGTCAATCATCGAGCCGTTTTATTCGTTAGTACCTGATTTTGAAATATCAACATTAAAATTGAATAAATCGAGTTACGAACGAACCGATGAAAGCACTACATTTGGCTTCGATTCGTGGTAATTCAAAGCCATTTCTCATGACTCATACAGAGATCTTAAAACGCATAGAAGAAAAAATTGTCCGTTTGGGGGAAGCCAAACGCGATATTGAGCTTCAATACAATCGTTTGAAAGACGAGAATGATTCGTTGTATAAGATCAACCGTGAACTGTTGGGTCAGCTTGATGAATTAGGTGAGAAGAACCGAGAATTGGAAAATACCCGCTCGTTGCAGCCGGGGGTGCAGGATGACTTCCGCACTTCCACTAAGCAGAGGATCAACGATCTGGTTCAAGAAATTGACGAATGCCTCGCATTGCTCAACAAATAACAACGCTATGAACGAAATTTCAATTAAAGTGAACATAGCAGGACGCGTTTATCCACTTACGGTAGACAGCGCCCAAGAAAGTGTTATCCGCAATGCAGAGAAGAAAATTGAAGAAAGTCTAGCAGTATTCCAGCAGAGCTACGCTGTAAAAGATAAACAAGATCTATTGGCCATGGCTGCCCTCCAGGTAGCTTCAGCCCCACAACCCCAACCGGAAAAAGTGGTAGAAACAGTTGTAGAACGCGTAGAAATTGAGGTTCCAACCAATATCAATCCTGAGTTGAACCAATTGGAAGCACTTGTAGACAGCTATTTGATTTAATCGTCCTTTCTTATTTCCCACATCCTCGCGCACCCGATATCAGTGGATATCGGTAAAAATTAATTAATAAACAACAACAACATGGGTTCAATTTACATGGCTGTTGCTGCGTTAGTAGGTGTTCTTATCGGTGCAGGAGCTGCATGGTTCCTTCTCAATAGTGTATTGAATAAGAAGAAAGAAAACATACTCGCAGAAGCAGACAAAGAGGGAGAGACCATCAAGGAGAAAAAAATTCTCCAAGCCAAGGAGAAATTCTTGGAGATGAAGAGTGCACACGAGCGCGAAGTGCAAGACAGAAACAAAAAAATTCAATCACGTGAAGACGGTCTGAAAAATAAAGAACGTGAAGCTTCACAACAGATTGAGCAATACAAGCGCAAAGAGAAAGACCTAGAAGGAACAAAAGAAAACCTTCAACGTCTTACCGAAGGCAATCAAAGAAGATCAAGTGAGCTTGAAAAAGCACACAACAAAGCAGTTACTCTTCTTGAAGACATCGCTCAGATGTCTGCTGATCAAGCTAAGGCAGCGTTGATGGAACAATTGAAAGATGAGGCACGTAATTCTGCTGCATCTCAAATTCAAAACATCGTAGACGAAGCGAAACTCAAAGCAAATCAAGAGGCTAAGAAAATCGTTATTCAAACTATTCAACGCACAGCAGTTGAGCATGCGGTAGAAAATAGTGTTTCGGTATTCAATATCGAAAGTGATGAAATGAAAGGCCGTATCATCGGTCGCGAAGGTCGTAACATCCGTGCGCTGGAAGCAGCGACTGGCGTTGAGATCATCGTTGATGACACTCCTGAAGCAATAGTACTTTCTTGTTTTGATCCAGTGAGAAGAGAGATCGCACGACTTTCTCTTCACCAATTGGTAACAGACGGACGTATTCACCCAGCGCGTATCGAAGAAGTGGTAGCGAAAGTTCGCAAAAACATCGAAGAAGAAATCGTGGAAGTGGGTAAACGCACTTGTATTGAACTAGGAATTCACGGTGT
Source organism: Chryseobacterium gleum (assembly GCA_943372555.1). Lineage (GTDB taxonomy): Bacteria > Bacteroidota > Bacteroidia > Flavobacteriales_D > Sanyastnellaceae > JAIXWP01. The sequence continues at coordinate 6,343 of CALRZB010000083.1, forward strand.
ACACTCTGAATTGATTCGTATGGTTGGTCGTATGAAGTATCGTTCTTCTTATGGTCAAAACCTACTTCAACACTCACGTGAGGTGGCTAATCTTTGCGCTACAATGGCGAGTGAGCTTGGTCTAAATACTAAAGCTGCAAAACGCGCTGGTCTTCTTCACGATATTGGAAAAGTTCCAGACGATGAAAGCGAATTGCCGCACGCAGTATTGGGTATGAAACTCGCTGAGAAATATGGCGAGAAACCAGATGTATGTAATGCAATTGGAGCTCACCACGATGAGGTAGAAATGAAGACACTTCTTGCTCCGATTATCCAAGTATGTGATGCCATCAGTGGCGCGCGTCCTGGAGCTCGCAGAGAAGTTGTGGAAGCATATATTCAACGTCTGCGTGACCTTGAGAACATTGCTTTGGAATATCCCGGTGTATCTAAATCTTTTGCTATTCAAGCAGGACGCGAACTTCGCGTAATGGTTGAAGCAGATAAAGTATCAGATGATCAAGCGGACTCACTAGCTGTCACACTTGCAAGTCGCATCGAAACAGAAATGACCTACCCTGGTCAAGTTCGTGTAACGGTCATTCGCGAGAAGAGAGCTGTAGGCGTGGCGAGATAATTTCGGATTTCAAATTCCGGATTTCAGATTCCGGAATTAATCAAAACATATTAAAAAAGGCGAAGATTCTCTTCGCCTTTTTTTTATAATATAAAAAATCGCACTTCGTGCTAATGTTTTATGCCCCTAAAGGGGCATTTTTTCGCGTACGCTTCGCGCTTTGTGTTTCGCATATCTTTCCTAGAATATCTATCACCCCACTACCCCTCTACCCCACTACCCCTCTACCCCACTACCCCACTACCCCTCTACCCCACTACCCCACTACCTCTCTACCCCACTACCCCTCTACCCTTCTAACTCTAGCACACCAGCACCTTAGCACACTATCACACTATCTATCCATCATTCCTTTCCCCGCCATAATATGCGCACGGTATTTTTCGACTCTTGACTCTCTTGTTTTTGATTGTTTCGCTTCAGAAATGAAGTAGATATATCCTTTTTGTCTACCTGGAGTAAGCGCGCGGAATGCGGCTTCGAAAGAGGAATCCATTTTGAATTGCGCAGATAATTCTTCAGGTAAAGTCATTTCCGCTGCCGGTTTTGTTTCGACTTTTAATCCTGCTTTTTCAATTTCTATCGCTTCGAAAATATAGGATTTGATTTCTGCTTCTATGGGTAAAATTTGATTGACGCTGGTGAAGCGCATAACACGACCAGATTGAGAATTTTCTCCTGGTTTTTGAAGTAATCCTGCTTCGTCTTGTATCAATGCTCCTTTAAGAAAACTTAGCGTACAATTTTCTTTGAACGCTGCGAGAATAAGCACATTCGCTTTTTTATAGGTATAGGTAGGATGACCCCATTTGCATTCTTCCTGAATTCCACAATCCATAATAATGCGACGCAAAAGAGCAAGTTCATTCGCCCATTTGTTCACTCTGCAATCAGGAGTTCCGCCAAGACTGCATCTTCCGCAGCCCTCAATAAAATATTCTTCTGCGCTTTTTTGCATTTATTTCGAATCAACATAATTCCAAGTCAATCCTAGATCAACCTGAAGAGTGCCATCTGTAGAATAAAGGGAGATATAATTTTGCTTTTCAAATGAAATCGGACGAAACGTAATATATCCCACATTATCATCATCAGTCACACCATCTTCATCAAATACCTCTAAAATGATTTCATTCGTAAAAGCTTTGATCTCAAAAGGAAGATTTTGATAATAAAGCTGACTGATTCCCGGTTGACACTCTTCTTTGGTCTCACTTTGGTAAATTGGTAATCCCAACTGCTTTAACGAGACATACATATCCGCTTCTTCCGAGAAAGGAGCGTATGCATCCCATTTCGAACCGTCTTTGCTATAATGCGGAAATTTCTTGATCTCAATCGAACTTATCGAAACCCCAACCAAGATTTTCTTTGAAAAAATACCGCCACCGCTGCTGCCTGAAGCCCCCGGATTAGCTGTTTTGCATTGTGTCAACAAGGCAATTATCAAAAGAGAAAATATAAATTTCAAGCGCATATCTGCCAATTTTCTAACAAAAGTAACGTGTATTAGTTAATTGGAAGAATTTTGAGGTTACTTCTATATTTGTGCGTTAGCACTCCTTTTTTTTGACACAAAAGAAACAATTCATATCAAGTCTTAGTTGGAACACACTCACCGTTGTGCTTCAAATTGTGATACAAACAGTGTACACTGGTTTGTTGGCTCGTATGATTGCTCCCGAATCCTTCGCCTTGATGGGTGTTGTCCTGAGCATTATGGGCTTCGCTGAAATATTTTCACAAGTCGGCATCGGACCCGCTATTATTCAACGAAAAGAACTGCATCCACAACACCTTAGTGGTGCCTTTTATACATCGCTTATTCTTGGGGTGACTTTCACTTTGGGCTTTGTATTGGCCGCTCCTTTCTTCGCTTCAACCTATCACATTCCTGAACTCGAACCAATCATGCAAGTGGTGAGCACAAGCTTTACCATTGCCGCGCTAGCCGTGGTGCCCAGAAGTTTGATGCTAAAAGAAATGAAATTCAAATCCTTCTTCATTGCAGGAATGATTTCAATTATTGGAGGAAATCTGATTATCGGACTTTGGCTCGCTTATCTTGATTTTGGTGTTTGGGCTTATGTGTGGGCACTCTTTGCACAAAATGCTTTGATGACGATTTCGTATTGGGTGCTTCAACCAGTGCGTTTTCCTCTCTATTGGAAATGGAAATACACCAAAGACCTCATCGCCTATGGCGCGTCCAGCACGGTTTTCAACGCACTTAATTATGCTGCAACAAAAGTGGATGTGACATTACTTCCAAAATTTGCAGGCAAGCTTCCTGCAACAGCAGGACTCGATAGAATGGGCGCGGCAGGCATATATGAGCGCAGTGCCTATGTGATGTCTTTGCCTATCACCATCATGGCCAAGCTTTCAGATAATGTCCTTTTCAGCGGCATGTCGAAGATGCAGGAGGAAACAGAGCGACTCAAAAGACTCATTACAATAGCTACACAAATTTTGGCATTGGCGATTATTCCACTAGTTGTTTTTAGCGCCGCTTTTTCAAATGAATTAATCACAATTTATTTGGGGCCGAAATTCAGCCAAGCCATTCCTATTCTACAAATACTGCTGTTCGCTGTCATTTTTAGAACCCTCAGCAGATTGGCAGATTCCCTCGTTCGCGCGAAAGACGCCGTTGTAAAAGCTTCGTGGTACAAAGCTTTCTATTTATTAATAATGATAGTAGGTGTATACATAGCCGTGCCATTCGGTACAAAATGGATTGCAGCTTCCATCTTATTCACCACCATCATTCATTACCTGATGTCCATTCATCTTTGTCACATTTTGATAGGATCATCGTGGTCGATACAACTCAAAGCTACATTGCCCGGTTTCAAACTCGGCGCAATCACTGCCATAGTATGCGCGCCATTCGAATTAGAATGGTTCATTCCAGAGGTTGCACCCCTACTCCGATTACTTATTGGATTTATCGTGTGGGTGGCAATCATTCTTGGCATAATTTTGCGAAGCCCTAAAATACTCGACGCAAACGGTATTTCGCCATTAGAGCTCTTGCCGGAGAAGATCAAGCGGCTTCCGATACTTCGGAAGGTAGTAGGTGGCAGGTAGTAGGTAATAGGTAATAAGTGATAAGTGATACGGAGTTGGTGCTATGTCACTGGTCACCAGTCGTTGGTCACCGGTCACTTGTCACCAGTAGTTAGTAACCAGTAATTAGTAACCAGTTGAAAGGAACGATTGTTATATTTTTTGTGTTGATCGGA
>CALRZB010000084.1:0-10142 GCA_943372555.1 Chryseobacterium gleum
GTTGTAGATACTGATATTTTCATCTTGAAAAAAAAGGAATCCAAACCTCTGCGATTCCTCCATGTCTCTAGTCTTTATGAAGATCAAAAAAATATTTCAGGAATTCTAAGAGCTTGGAAATCTGCCTCCGACGAGTTTTCAGATATACACCTTACCATAGGCGGCGACGGACCTTGGGAAGAAGTGCGAAAACACGCACGCGACCTCAACATCAATGAAGGTTCGATTGCTTTTTTTGGTGAAAAGCCTTGGGCAGAAATTGCCCAACTCATGCAAGAGTCCCATGTGCTTTTGCTTTTCAGTAATTATGAAAATCTACCTTGCGTCATTGTAGAAGCAATGGCATCAGGAATGCATATTCTATCCACTAAAGTCGGTGGAATTTCAGAACACATTAGCAGCGAAATTGGTATTCTTATTGAAAAAGGAAATGAAACGGAATTGATAGCAGCAATAAGAAAACTCCACAATGAATATCCTTTTTCAAATGAAGAACATTTGAGAAAAATTGCAGAACAAAAATTCTCAATGGAAAGTGTAGCTGCGCAATTTGATTCTATTTATCAAAAAGCAATTTCAAAATTCAAAGGAGAATGACCAAGTTGAGTATTGCACTTATAGCATCGCGATTGTGGATCATGCTCAGTACTTTGGGCATAGTATTTCTCAATACCCGATTCCTCGGTACAGCCGGTCAAGGTGATGCCGGAATCATCAATCTTGGGATATTGATTGTTGCCTCTATTAGTATGTTCGTTACAGGTGGTGCGGTTGTCTTTATAATGCCGAGACTCAAAGCTGGTAGCACTATTTTTCCAGCGTTATTGTGGTCCACTCTTACTGCAATTGCTTCATTTATATTTTTCAAAATAGTCCCGATTATCCCTGATGAATTCATTATCCATGTTGTTGCTTTAGGCTGGATGCAGAGCTTGTTTACATTCAATATGCAAGTGCTTCTTGGCAAGCTCCGGATTATGCCCTACACCATTTCACTCATAATTCAATCAACATTTTCCTTCATCAGTTTACTCCTATTTTTCATTTTAGAAATTGACATATCGATACACGCATTTTTAAAATCACTCTACATTTCATTCGCCATAACCTTAGCATTTACAATATGGGCAGCGAAGGATGAGTGGTTCAAGATGAATTTGAAAGAATGGAAAAGTGCTCTTGGAGAATTATTCAATTATGGCAAATGGGGACAAACTGGAAATGTATTTCACTTGCTTAATCAACGTTTGAATTTTTCATTGCTCGATATACTTCTTGTGCAAGGAAAAGCGTCTGCTGGAATTTTATCCATCGCCATGTATGGAGCTGAAGTTGTTTGGACGGTGGCTAAGAGTTTATCGACCGAACAATACGCATTAATTGCGAACAGTACAGATCGAAAAGAACAGCAGCTTTTAACAAAAAAGAATATGCGCACTTCCTTATTATTGGGAGTTGCCGCTGTTATAGGAATTTGGATCGTTCCACCGGGCTTCTACTTTTGGATATTACCAGATCGGGTGGATACCATTGCTCTTGCCAATGCACTTCTGTGGCTTGCTCCTGGCATTCTAGCCAATAGCGCTTCAATCATTTTTGCACATTATTTTTCAGGAATAGGAAAACACTATCACAATGGAATTGCCTCCGCCATCGGCTTCGCCATCGGGCTTCCCGCTTCCATTCTCCTTATTTCAAACATGGGACTAGAAGGCGCCGCCGCCGGCATCTCCATTTCCTTCATCATCCAAGTTTTGTACTTTATCTGGTATTGGCGAAAAGAACGACCAACGACTGGTGACCAGTGACTGGTGACAAATGACCGATGACTAGTGACTGATCTAAAGTGTTTGGATAGATTGCTGATGCAGCATTAATCCTAAAGCATTAAAATGAACATCAAGAGAAATAATAAAATAGAGCTAGCCTGCCTGCAACATGAAATCCGTCACTAGTCGTTGGTCACTGGTCGTCGGTCACCGGTAGTCGGTAGTCGGTAGTCGGTCGTCAGTTATTGCAAATCGAAAAGATCTTTCACTCCTGGCGTTCTGTCGACAATGAAGCCTTCGGCTAGGAGGTAGCCGCTAGGCCTTCCAAATTCCATTGCTCTAGATTTTAAGAAATCAAAAAATTCTGCACCCGAAATTGGTGTCACAGGCTCTTTTGAATTGGGATCGAAAAACTGAGACGCATAAGCTGAAAGTGATTCCATCTTAATGTCCCAGAATTCTGTAATGTCGACCACAAAGTCTGGTTTGTTGTAATAATCTTGATTAAACATGTAAACCGCCTTCGGTCTCCAAGGTGCTTGGCCTGTTTCAATCTTTCTCAACCCGCTATAAAAACAAGCTTCGCGAACTAATTTAGAAGCTCTAGCGTGATCTGGATGACGATCATGCGGAGCATTTGTTAGGACTATTTCTGGTTGATACGCCCGAATTTTTTCAATCACTTTTATCATCGAATCCTTATCCGATGTGAAAAAGCCGTCAGCTAATTCGAGGTTGTCTCGCGTTGAGATTCCAAGAATACGCTGTGCGTTGGCAGCTTCTTGTAAACGAAGTTCTCCAGACCCTCTGCTTCCCAACTCTCCCATAGTCAAGTCTACTATACCCACTTTCTTGCCCTGAGCGATTGATTTCGCCACAGTTCCACCAGCACTAATCTCCACATCATCGGGGTGAGCAGCTATTGCGAGAATATCCAACTTCATGATTTCCAATTGCTTTAATAAATTAATCCTTGCAAAGTTACGCAGTGAATGCCTTTCTTAACATTTACCATGTCAATAGATTTATTCATCTGCCGAATTGCGCTATTGGTCGGGGTTTTAGCAATGGTTGCCTAATATTAACGTTTCATTTACAAGATAATTTAGGCTATATAGGAATGAAAGAATACTTTTGCCCCCGTAAATGAATAACCTGTCGACATATCTAGTTATGGTAGCCGCGCTTTTCGCTTCGTCCGCTTTTGGGCAAGTGGAATCGGCACTCGAACTTATGTCTGACACTGCTTCATGGCAAAACTACGAGCCGCATGTGGGCGGTTCCTCAATGGAAGATAACGAAGACATTCCTCTTTACTCTGAAGAAGGCGTTGATCTTGGACTATGGACTCTTTCAGACTCAATTGCTCGAATCCCTGCATACAATGAATATTGCAGTTGGGACACCAAGAATCTTTTCGCTGAAAAAACAGGCAAAGAAGAAGTCAATGCTCCACTAGCTTTTACACTTTGTCACGAAGCTTGTGATTTTGTTTACCCTGCAAACGGCATCATTACTTCCCCATTCGGACCTCGTTGGGGACGCATGCACTATGGCTTAGACATCGATCTTGAAACTGGAGATCCTGTATCAGCTGCCTTCGAAGGAATGGTGAGAATTTCTCAAACCCACGCATCCTACGGAAACGTTATCGTTATCCGTCATTCGAATGGTTTGGAAACTCTATACGCCCACCTTTCACAGCGCCATGTAAAACCTGGTGATTATGTTCAAGCTGGCGACCTAATTGGTCTTGGTGGAAATACCGGTCGTTCTTATGGATCTCACCTTCACTTCGAAGTACGATACAAAGGAGATGCGATTGACCCAAACTTGCTTGTTGATCCAAACCAAAAATCTTTGAGAGATTGGGAGTTTGTGCTTCATAAGTTTCACTTTACTTATGTAACTCCTGAGTACGAAAAAGCAATGGCTGCTCGCAAAGAGTCAGTTGGTTCAGGAGCTAAAAAATACCATTCTGTAAAGCGCGGTGAAACACTAAGTTCTATCGCAAGAAAGCACGGAACTTCCGTTTCTTCACTTTGCAAATTGAACAGAATTAGAGAATCAGCGATGATTCGAGAAGGTCAAAAGCTCAGATATCGATAAGAAACTCTTCTAAGACTTTATATTTCAAAGCCCTCTGTATCAACAGGGGGCTTTCTTTTTGTTTAATCACAAATGGGGTTTACTGAACAAAACATTAAACAATATGTTGTAATTTCACAAATGTTGAAAAAGAATAAAATCATCATAATCGGAGGCGGGTTCGCAGGGCTTTCTGCTGCCTGTACTTTGGCCCAAAAAGGACACCAAGTAGTCATGTTTGAAAAGCATGAAACTACAGGGGGAAGGTGTCGGCATTTCAATGCCGAAGGCTTCATGTTTGACATGGGACCTAGTTGGTATTGGATGCCTGAAGTATTCGAAAAATTCTTCAATCGTTTCGGGAAATCCACTTCCGATTACTATCAACTCGAGCGTTTAGATCCGTCATACAAAGTATTCTTTGACGACAATGCATGGGACATTCCGGCTGATCTTCAACAGTTTCGCGCCCTACTTGAATCAATAGAAAAAGGAGCTGGAAAAGGATTAGATAATTTTCTTCGCGAAGCAAAAATAAAATATGAAACAGGGATGGGCGAATTCGTCTGGAAGCCATCGCTTTCAGTAATGGAATTTGCAGATTTAAGATTGGTTAGAGAAACATTTAGACTCCAACTTTTCACATCTATGAGTGCTCACATTCGCAAGCACTTCAGCCATCCTCAAATCATTCAACTTCTCGAATTCCCAGCTCTATTTCTTGGTGCTAAGCCTTCAAAAACCCCTGCGCTTTACAGCATGATGAATTATGCTGATATAGCCTTAGGAACTTGGTATCCAAAGGGAGGAATGGTAAAAATTCCACAAGCAATTACATCTCTAGCAAAGGAATTAGGTGTTGAAGTAAGGACTAATTCGAATGTGGAGAAAATCATTGTACAAAATGGCGAAGTAACAGGAGTTCAAGTTGATGGTGAAGTGCATTCTTGTGATGCTGTAATTGGCGGAGCTGACTACCACCATATCGAATCAAAATTACTTTCAAAAGAATATCAATCATATGACGAAAGCTATTGGGAAAAGCGCACCATGTCGCCTTCTTCGTTGCTTTTTTATGTTGGTATAAATAAAAAAGTGTCTGGTCTACTGCATCACAATCTCTTCTTCGATGAAGATTTTGGTGTGCATGCCTCTGAAATTTATGACGCTCCCAAATGGCCGTCAAAACCTTTGTTCTACGTTTGCGCGCCTTCCAAAACAGACGATTCTGTGGCTCCAGAGGGCATGGAAAACTTATTCTTCCTCATACCTGTAGCTCCCAACATGAGCAGCGATGAGGCCCAACGTGATCATTATTTCAAAATAATACTTGATAGAATCAAGAAGTACACCGGAGAAGATTTGACTGATCATATAATTTACAAAAAATCATATGCCCATGAAGAATTCATTTCCGATTACAATTCTTATAAAGGCAATGCCTATGGTCTTGCCAACACTTTAATGCAAACGGCATTCTTAAAACCGAGAATGCAAAGCAAAAAGGTACACAACCTCTTCTATGCTGGTCAACTTACCACACCCGGACCAGGGGTTCCTCCAAGCCTCATTAGTGGCCAAGTCGCGGCAGAAGAAGTGCACAAATTCATTCATTCTAACACTCTCGAAACCGCCTAGGAATGAACCAAAAATCTCTATTCGATTCAGTCTCCATTGCTTGTAGCAGAAAAACAACTCATGCTTACAGCACAAGTTTTAGCTTGGGAATTAAAACACTCGATAAAAAATTCCGTGATCCTGTGTATGCCATTTACGGCTTCGTGAGATTTGCCGATGAAATCGTTGACACCTTTCACGACTACGACAAAAATACGCTTATGGCGCGTTTTCGTCAAGATACAGTAAACGCCATTGAAGATCGAATTTCGCTCAACCCTATTCTCAATAGCTTTCAACAAGCCTACCATGATTTCAACATGGAATGGGAGCAAGTAGACACGTTTCTAAAGAGCATGGAAATGGATCTAGACAATACTGGCTACGACAGACCTGGGTATGAAGATTATATTCTTGGTAGTGCTGAGGTAGTAGGTTTAATGTGCTTAAAAGTATTTACTGAAGGAAATCAAGAACAATACGCGAAATTAAAACCTCACGCAATGCGCTTGGGAGCAGCTTTTCAGAAAATCAACTTCCTTAGAGATTTGAAGGCTGACTACGAATTGCTAGGTCGTGCTTATTTCCCACATTTAGACATGACTCTTTTCGATGAAAGTACTAAAAAGGAAATTGAAAAAGAAATCGCTGAGGATTTCCTAGAAGGGTACAAAGGAATTTTGATGTTGCCAAAAGATGCTCGTTTCGGCGTATATATGGCATACACCTATTATGTGCGTCTCTTTCAAAAAATCAAATCTCTTCCTTGTAACAGAATCATGGAAGAACGAATTCGTATTCCTAATCAAAAAAAATACGCTCTTATTTTAAAAAGCTATGTTCAGCACAACCTCAATCTTCTCTAAGATCATTGCTACTTGTGCGCTGCTGATTAGTCTAAATTCATTTGGACAATTAGACAATTATCGCAATTTGTATTTCGGTGCTCAAAGTGCTGAAGGCAAAAAAAGCTTTTACAACACAATGCTCACAGCCAACGAATCAAATGCTGTTTTCAAAGCATATAAAGGTGTGGCCTGTGCAATGTATGCTGACGTAGCAAGCAGCGTTGAAGATAAATTCAAATATTTCGATCAAGGAAAAGTACTTATCGAAGCAGCTATACAAGGGGACTTTTGGAATCCTGAAATCAGATTTTTAAGGTATTCTGTTCAAGCAGAAGTGCCGTGGTTTCTAAAATACAATTCCAATCTGCAAGAAGATGCCAATATTGTTTTGGATGCATTGCGCAAGAAAACTATTGATCCCAAAACAGACTTTTGGAAAAAAGCAATTGCCTTCATCATTAACAGCAATGAATTGCCATCATCCATCGAAGACGAATTGAAAAAGTTCAAATTTTAATGAATCCAGATTACGTTATACTAGTCAATACAAATGACGAGGAAATAGGATCCATGGAAAAAATGGATGCTCATCGCCAAGCTCTCTTGCATCGCGCCTTCTCTGTATTTGTATTCAACACCGATAGGCAACTTCTTATTCATCGACGAGCGTTTGATAAATATCACAGCGCTGGACTATGGACAAATACATGTTGCAGTCATCCAAGACCAGGAGAAGCTACGATTGACGCAGCTTATAGAAGACTTCAAGAAGAAATGGGATTTACTTGTCCGCTTGAAAAAAGTTTTGAATTCATCTACAAAACAGAACTTGAAGATGGATTGTATGAGCATGAATTCGACCATGTTTTTACGGGAGAATTTTCAGGAGTTCCTGATATCAATCCAGATGAAGTTTCAGAATGGAAATACATATCTTTAGAGGAGTTAGAAATGGACGTGAATGCGCTTCCCGAAAAATATTCGGTATGGTTTCGTATCGCACTTCCAAGAATCATTGAACAAATAAAAAATGTTGCTTAATATACTCATCGTCATTGCTACATTCTGCGTCATGGAGTTCATGGCGTGGTCTACACATAAATTTGTGATGCATGGATTCATGTGGTATTTCCACGAGGATCATCATGTTCCTCATTCAAAAACATTTGAAAGAAATGATGTTTTCTTCTTGATTTATGCCATTCCAAGTTGGTTGCTCATAATGTTTGGATCTATGGCTAAATTCGATTTTCGATTCTATATCGGATTTGGAATCTTATTTTATGGCATCGCGTATTTTCTAATTCACGATGTTCTCATTCACCAACGTTTCGATTGGTTCAAACGCACTGACAACTTATATTTCAGGGCGATTCGCAAAGCGCATAAAATACATCACAAACATCAAGGTAAGCCAGATGGAGAATGCTTTGGAATGCTTTATGTTCCGCGCAAATACTTCAAAGAAGCAGCTCAATATCGAGCTAACAAAATGAAACAAGCATGATCAGCACCCATTTCTACTATCTTTTAGTGGACTTTATGTGCGTGGTGTTTCCATTCCTTTTAAGCTTTCATAAACAGATGCCATTCTATAAAAAATGGCGTGCCTTAAGTATTGCAACAATACTTATGATGGCTTTTTTCATTCCTTGGGATATCCTATTTACACATATCGGAGTTTGGGGATTTAATGGCACATATACTTCAGGTGCCTATATAGCCAACCTGCCAATAGAAGAATGGCTTTTCTTTATCTGTATCCCCTATTCTTGTTTGTTTTCATATGAAGTTTTGAAATACTATTTCCCGAAACAACCACTAGAAAAGAGTTCAAAATACATCAGCATATTTTATATAGTAATTGCTCTTTTATTTGCAGGTATTCACTTTGACCATTACTATACACTTTCCACAAGCCTTGTAGCGGCATTTCTTCTGTTTATGCACACATTCATTTGGAAATCCAAATACATGGGATGGTTTCACTTTGCGTGGTGGGTTCTACTTATTCCTTTTTATATATCAAATGGAGTTCTTACTGGCCTTGATTTCTGGCAATATCCAATAATCAACTTAAGTCCTGAAACCGTTAGTGATCAGATTGTGTGGTACAACAATAATCACAATCTGGGAATTCGAATTTGGAGTGTGCCACTCGATGATTTCTTCTATGGAATGGCCATGATTCTCATGACTGTAGGATGGTATGAAAAATTTTCAGCTAAGCACAAAAGAGCTCACTAGTCCATAGGAAAGAAAGAAAACCAATTGGATGATGTAGTACCAAATGGCTAAAGTATTTTTCTTTTCATTCAGGTAAGGTGCAAACATATAGACCAGTGCGAAACCCACTAACCACCAACCAATGAAATTGTGCAATGGTGCATAGTATTGACCAAAACTCCAAAAATCCAACATAGGTGCTGGCCATTCTATAGCCAAATCAATAAGCACCAATAAACTCGCTGATATCGCAGCAATTAGAAATTTTGAAGAACCCTTATATAGCGACACCGCTATTTGAACCACGCTGTAAGTCAATATCGCCCAATTCAAACCTATGATTAACGGCACATCCAAAAACTTCCATCCTAGTCCTTCACCATAAGAATATCTACCGAATATCCATTCGGTTTTTACTCCAACAACTTCTATCGACCACCCAAATAAAGCAATTAGAAGTAATGAAAAAACCAATTTGCGGCTTGGCCGATCTAAACCTACCACTACTAATCCAGAGCATAAGAAAAGATTGATCGGAGTAAGCACCTTGAACCATTGAGGCATAAATATCAAACCAATAATTCCCGCCACATGTGTGACAAATAGAAAAGGTAAAATCCATTTTCGATATATCTCAGGAATCATAATTTAAAATCGGCTTTAATCCTATCTGCAGCAATGGCCGCAGAAAACAAACAGAGCGGAACACCTCCTCCTGGGTGAACACTTCCACCACAAAAGTACAATCCTTTTAATGCGTAACTATGATTAGCATGCCTGCCAAATGCAGAAAACGTATCATTCGATGCATTTCCGTAAAGTGCGCCCAAGTGAGAACCTGTTCTGCTTTGAATAATAACTGGATCCAAATATTCCTCTTCTTCAATTAAAGATTCAATATCCACATTCAAAGTGGTGTTGATTTTTTGAATAATACTCTTACGTGCTTCAATACGCAGTGTCTCCCAATTATGTCCTTTTAAATGAGGAACATTAATCATGACAAACCAATTCTCGCTTCCCTCTGGTGCATCATTACTTACCACTTTCGATGTAATATTGATATAAACTGTAGGATCTGGATGAATAGTCCTTGAACTAAAAATTGCGTCAAACTCGGACTTGTAGTCTTTTGCAAAAAGAATATTGTGCAACTCCAAATTCTTAAATTCCTTCTTAATTCCCCAATAAAAAATCAGGGCAGAGGAAGACTTCTCTCCAGCCAATATCTTCTCTGGCGCTGGCAGATCGCTTAGTAGATTTCTATATGTTGGATAAACATCTGAGTTGCTCACCACAATATCCGCCTGCACAATCTTTGAATCGATAACTACGCCTGTGGCCACGCCATTCTCATGTGTGATGCGAGATACACTCTGATTAAATTGAAAATTCACTCCAAGTCGAGAAGCCAATTCATACAGACTTCTTGTAATGTCATACATCCCCTTAACTGGCAAATACGCACCAATTCCATGCTCCAGATGCGGGATAAGTTGCATCATTGCAGGAGTGCTGTAAGGATTACTCCCGTTATATGTCGCGTATCGATTAAAAAGCTGAACCACTTTTGGGTCCTTAAAACGCTTTTCTA
>CALRZB010000085.1:0-10048 GCA_943372555.1 Chryseobacterium gleum
CCTCTGCCCAAACACGCTTAACCTCCTGTGCGTATTTTAAAAGTCTACTATTGTCAATACCGAACTGCTTATCACCCATCAGGGCCTCACCGCTCAGTTTCAGGAGTATGCGCTTGTATTTCATAAAATCATAGTGGAATATGCGGCAAAGATAACCAAACTATCCTTCTATTTCCACACTTACCGAATGCACTTGTCCTCCCATTGGGGCGTTGATCTTGGTAATCTTTACCCAACGATTATCTGCTTGTGGAAACTCGGCCTTGAGGACATTTAAAATGCGTAAGGAAACAGTCTCAATCAACTTCGCACGAACCGCCATCTCGTGATAAACGATTTCTTTGATTCTAACATAATCAATGGTCTGCGCCAAATCATCCGCCATCGCAGCGTCTGTATAGTCGAAATCAATACAGATATCCACCGAATACTCACCCCCCACAATAGCCTCCTCATCCCAACAACCATGGAATGCATAAATCCTAATATCGTTCAACCGTATTTTCATTCAATTTGAAATTTACTCGAGTACCAGATGGATTTTTGATTTCTAATTTTTGATTTTTGATTTGGGTCGGTTTCTGAGCCTTTCGAAGGATTATTTTTTATTTCAAATATTCCAAAGTCGTTCAAGGTCCAGCCCAACACTATAAGCTCTAAAACTCTAATGCACTAAAACTCTAGCCCTCTAACTCTAGCACACTAGCAAACTAGCACGTTAGCACATTAAGCTATAAGTTTATTAGAGGGTAAGTGCCGCTATTCGTCTCAAAGTCTCCTCCTTCCCGATCAACTCAGCAACATGCGAACTGCCTGGTCCGGTAAGCGTTCCTGTTAGGCAGAGTCGGAAAAGTGGCATTACTGCTCCCATTCCCAATCCTTTTGCTGTGATAAACTCTTTGAACATCGCATCAATATTTTGGTGACTAAATTCCTCGATGGACTCGAGTTCTTTCGCCCATTCTTTCATCAACTCATTGCTCTCTCCTGCTTTCCATCTCTTAGCCATTGCTTCCTCATCATATGATTTTGGTGCTTCGAATAGATAAGTGCCTTCGAGCAAATCTTGAATAAATACAGCACGCTCTTTCATCAACTCACAAACTCCTGCCGCGTATTCTTCAGTTACATTGTATCCTTTCTCTCCAATCATCGGCATGATCATCTTAGCCAACTCCGCATTTGGAGTAGCACGCAGATATTGCTGATTGAACCATTTCGTTTTTTCTGGATCGAACTTCGAACCACTCTTTCCAATACGCTCAATGGTGAAGATGTCAATCATTTCTTCAATAGTGAAAATCTCCTGGTTGTTGCTCGGCGCCCATCCAAGTAGAATAAGCATATTGATAAACGCTTTTGGGAAATATCCTCTTTCACGGTAACCGCTAGATTGCTCGCCAGTTGCCTCGTCTTTCCAATTCAATGGGAATACAGGGAATCCGAGTCGATCTCCATCACGCTTGCTCAATTTTCCGTTGCCATCTGGTTTCAAAATCAATGGCAAGTGAGCAAACTCTGGAGCGTCCCATCCGAAGGCACGATACATCATCACGTGCAATGGTGCCGATGGCAACCACTCTTCTCCGCGGATAACATGTGTGATTTCCATGGTATGATCATCCACGATATTCGCCAAGTGATAAGTTGGCATTCCATCACTTTTGAAAAGAACCTTGTCGTCCAATTCGTTAGTGCTAAATACGACCCAACTGCGAATGATATCGTGGAAACGAACTTCCTCGTTGCGTGGCATTTTGAAACGGATTACATAAGCATCTCCGTTCGCGACACGTTGCTTCACCTCATCCTCTGGAAGAGTGATGGAGTTTTTCATCGTATTACGAGAAATGCTATTGTATTGCCAGTTCGGCATTTTCGCCAATTCCGCTTGTTTGCGAATATTATCAAGTTCTTCAGGCGTATCAAATGCATAATAAGCCCAGCCTTTTTCAATCAATTCTTCAGCATAAGCGCGATACATCGGCTTGCGCTCTGATTGGCGGTATGGCGCGTGCACACCACCGTAACCAACGCCTTCATTAGGTTCAATACCGCACCACTTAAGGGCTTCAATGATATAATCTTCTGCACCAGGAACGAAACGACCCTGATCAGTATCTTCAATACGAAGCAAGAAATCACCACCGTGTTTCTTGGCAAATAGATAGTTATATAAAGCAGTGCGAACACCACCCATGTGCAATGGCCCAGTAGGACTAGGCGCAAAGCGCACACGAACTCTTTTATCAGACATACCCGTCAATTATTAGGGTGCAAATATAGGACTAGGCGCGGGGATTCTGGATTCCGGATTCCGAATTCCAGATTTTTGATTTTTAATTTTTGATTTTTGATTTGGGTCGGTTCCTGAGCCTGTCGAAGGATTATTTTTCATTGAGTATTTACTGTTCGCGTTCACTTTGGTTCACTTGGGTGCATTTGTTTCCACTGGCGCACTGCCGCACTACATTTCACTGTCTCACCGACACACTATTGAATTGCCACACTGTATTACACTATCAAACTAACTAAGGCTTTTGCCTCTCTGCTACTCATGATGGCAAGTTTTTTTGATGAAAAATCCTTTGGGTTTCTTGTTACAAGAATTGAAATTTTTTTCTGGCTTAGAGCTGCTTCCAGTTGAACAGCGTCTTCAAAATCCTTCATTTTACTGATGAGAGCTCGGTCTATACAACTATCAGTCACAGCTATCAAGCTAACTAACTCCTTCAAATTAGATAAAGTAGATCTCAATTTTACGGAAGACAATTCCTTTTTCAATACGTAGTAAATTATCACAAATGACAATGACGAGGTATACAGCTTCACCCTGCCCTGTTCTGAAGCTTCAAACAATACAGCCGCATCATGACTCCAGGGAGTTCTATTCGCTAGCAGATCAATTATGACATTAGTATCTAAATAGATATGTTTCATTTCTGATGCTTTATCGAAAGAGCTTTTTCTACTACTTCTTTATGATTTGATTTCCCTTTCAATTTAACAACCCCTCGAAGTGCACTTACCTTCGAAGATGGCTCTCGTTTTTTTTGATTGGAGTTTAACACCATAGCTTTTAAATAATTTTCAACAAGTTCTGAAAGGCTTCTATTCTGATTCGCAGCATACAACTTGGCTTCAGCAATAATAGTCTTTTCAATAGTTAACGTAAGTTTTGTAGTCATACACGTATATTTCGAAATATAAATATACGTGTAATTCACTACAAAACTAATCGAAATTTCAAAACACTCCTTCGCATAAATTATGTAACTTTATGCCTACATATTCTGAACTCAAATGAACATCTCCGCCATTGTTGCAAGCCAACGTATATTCTTCAAAACGCATGCTACTCTAGATATCGAATACCGCAAGAATGCGTTGCGTAAGTTGAAAGCGATTTTGCAATCGAATGAGCGTTTGTTGCATGATGCGATTTATGCGGATTTTGGAAAATCAGAGTTCGACAATTACGCCACGGAGTTGGGAATTCTCAATAAAGAAATAAATTACTACATCAGAAAAATCGGCAGTCTGAGCGCTCCTCAGCGCGTTCGAACAAATTTGGCGAATCTTCCTGGCAGCAGTTATATATACCAAGATCCATTCGGTTGCACTCTTGTTATTGGCGCATGGAATTACCCGTATCTGCTTTCACTGAGTCCTGCAATAGCAGCTATTGCTGCAGGAAACACATGCATCATCAAACCAAGTGAATTGCCTGAGAATACCATGAAGGTGATGGCGTCATTAATCAATGAAAATTTTCCTCCAGAATATTTGCATGTGGTAACCGGTGGCGTTGAAGAAACAACTCAATTAATACAAGAAAAATTCGATAAAATATTTTTCACAGGCAGCACTCGTGTTGGTAAAATTGTCTACGAAGCTG
The DNA here is from genome assembly GCA_943372555.1 of Chryseobacterium gleum. Classification (GTDB taxonomy): domain Bacteria; phylum Bacteroidota; class Bacteroidia; order Flavobacteriales_D; family Sanyastnellaceae; genus JAIXWP01. The sequence continues at coordinate 3,899 of CALRZB010000085.1, forward strand.
CTGCGAAAAATCTTACTCCGGTTACACTAGAACTCGGTGGGAAATCTCCTGTAATTATTACAAAATCTGCCAATATCGAAATCGCTGCAAAGCGCATCGCTTGGGGCAAATTTCTGAATGGAGGACAAACATGTATTGCTCCAGACTATATACTCATTGAGGAAAGTATTAAAGAAAAATTCACTGCACTTCTTTTAGAAAAAATAAAAGAATCCAACTACTCCGATGGTGCTCCACATTTCACACGTATAATTAATAAACGCAATTTCGATCGTCTGACCAATATGATCGATACATCAAAAGTGATTTACGGTGGAAGCTCAAATGAAAACACATTATACATCGAACCAACAGTAATGAGCGATGTTTCATGGGATGACAAAGTGATGCACGAAGAAATTTTTGGACCGATACTTCCAATAATTTCTTTCAAAAAATTCAGCGCCGCCATCGATACAATCTTGGAAAAAGAGAAACCACTTTCTGCGTATTTATTCAGCAATGACTCAAACGAAAAAGAGCAATTCACAACTAACATTTCATTCGGTGGCGGATGCATCAACGATGTAATCATGCACATCGCGAATGAGCATCTACCCTTCGGCGGCGTTGGAAATTCAGGCATCGGCAACTACCACGGCAAACATGGATTCTATTGTTTCTCACATCAAAAATCCATCTTAAAAAAACCAACCTGGGGCGAACCCAATCTCAAATACCCACCCTACACAGCTTCGAAGTTGGGGTGGATTAAGCGGTTACTTGGGTGATACAGTGTGGCGGTTAGATAGTGGAATACAGTGTGGCAGTAAAACAGTTTGACAGTGCGCCAGTGTGGCGGTGAGACAGTGAAATTCAGTGGAAACAAGTGAACACAAATGCACTCAAGTGAACACAAATGAATTTAGTGGAAACAAATGAACACAAGAGCACACAAGTGAACCCAAATGAAAAGCAATTAATGCATTTTTTCATTTGGGTTCATTTGTTTCCGTTTGGGTTCACTTGGTTTAACTTTTGTTTGGGTTCATTTGTTTCCACTTGGCTTCACTTGGGTGCTTTTTTGATTTTACTCAGCACATTGAGTAAAATCACTCAGTGTATTGAGTAATTTCAAGAAAATGCTCTACCTTTGTGGTATGGACTACAAAAGACCAATTTACAACACTCTTTACCAACGTCTTAGTGAAAAAGGCGGCCTAATTCAGGTAATCTCAGGTCCGCGGCAAGTGGGCAAGACCACTCTGGTAAAACAGCTTTTCCAATCTGATGAATGGAATGGTCTCTACTATATTACCGACGGCATCTCCAATTCCTCTGAGTGGATTGAATCAATCTTCAACGCAGCTGTAATCAAAGAAAAACAATCGGGTAAACCCATTGTCCTCGCTATTGATGAAATCCAAAAAATAAACAACTGGAGCGAGACAATCAAACTACTTTACGACAAACAAAAATTCGAAGGCAAAAGTGCTGTTAAAATCGTCTTGCTCGGCTCGTCCAAATGGCTAATGCAAAAAGGACTTTCCGAATCTCTCGCAGGTCGATTCGAACAATGGCACATCAATCACTGGACATATGGTGAACTCAGAGATGCTTTTCAAATTTCTCCAGAGGAATACGCCTACTTCGGCGCATATCCTGGCGCTATCACTATGAAAAATGATGAGACTCGATGGAAAAATTATATACTCTCCTCTCTGATTGAAACTGTTGTCACGAAAGATGTATTGATGATGCATCGCATAGACAAACCCACTGTGCTTAGACGTGTGTTTGAACTTGGTGCCGCTTATTCTGGCCAAATTCTATCCTACACAAAACTTCTTGGCCAATTACAAGATGCTAAAAACACTACCACGGTAGCACACTATCTCGAACTTCTCCAACAAGCGGGTCTATTGGAAGGACTTCAAAAATTCGCCATAGACAATGCTCGCAAACGCAGCAGCAGTCCCAAATGGCAAGTGATGAACAATGCACTCCTTAGCGCTCAATCTCTAGGCAATTTCTCGACTACTTTCGAGGATAAAAAAAAGTGGGGACGCTGGGTTGAATCTGCAGTTGGTTGCCACCTCATTGCTCATAGAGCAAATGATTTAGAAATCTATTACTGGAATGAATCCAATGCCGAAGTAGATTTTATATTAAAAAAAGAAGACAAATACATCGCCATTGAAGTTAAATCCTCGCAAGACCGCGTTTCTGGATTAACACAATTCAAAAAATCCTTCAAACCACATAAAGTCTACCAACTAGGTCAAAATAGTCTCTCATGGCAAGAATTCATTTCCATCAATCCTAGGGAACTTTTTTAAAAAATACGGAGTGGAATACAGTGTGGCAGTAAAACAGTTTGGCAGTGCGCCAGTGGAATACAGCGGATACAAATACATTATCTAACAGTCATACTAACTCACTGCCAAACTAAATTTCACTGTCACACCGCCACACTGGCGCACTGTCTCACTATTGTATCTCCGGCACTTCCCCCTCAATGATCAACTTCCCGGCGGTCTTTTCTTTGATCTCTTCGACACTCACGCCTGGGGCTCTTTCGAGTAGATAGAATGCGCCATTTTTAACTTCTAATACTGCTAAGTCTGTTACGATTTTTTTCACGCATTGCACTCCTGTAAGTGGCAAGCCGCATGATGGGAGCAACTTAGAATTGCCCGCTTTATCGCAGTGTTGCATGGCAACAATAATATTCTTTGCTGAAGCAACGAGATCCATCGCTCCACCCATTCCTTTCACCATTTTACCTGGCACTTTCCAATTGGCGATATCACCATTCTCACTCACTTCCATCGCACCAAGAATAGTCAAATCCACTTTGCATGCGCGGATCATTCCGAAGCTCATCGCACTATCAAAAAACACAGAGCCCGGAAGGGTTGTGATGGTTTGCTTTCCTGCATTGATATAATCTGCATCTTCCTCTCCAGCCAACGGAAATGGGCCCATTCCAAGCAATCCATTTTCTGATTGCAACACCACATCAATCCCTTCAGGAATGAAATTGGCAACCAGTGTAGGAATTCCAATTCCCAAATTCACATACATTCCATCTTGCACTTCACGAGCAATTCGTTTCGCAATTCCATTCTTATCTAAAGCCATAATTCTTTCGTTCTAATTAATTAACCGCGCACAGTGCGTTGCTCAATTCTCTTTTCATAATCTTTTCCTTGGAAAATACGATGCACGTAGATTCCTGGAGTGTGAATCATATTTGGATCAAGCTCTCCTGGTTCAACCAACTCTTCTACTTCAGCAATGGTAATTTTTCCTGCCATCGCCATCATAGGATTGAAGTTGCGGGCCGTGGCACGGAATACTAGGTTACCCATGGTATCGCCTTTCCATGCTTTCACTATCGCGAAATCAGCGTCAAACGCCATTTCCATCAAATAATCTTTGCCATTGAAATTACGAACTTCCTTTCCCTCCGCCACTTCTGTTCCCACACCCGCTGGAGTAAACACCGCAGGCATACCATAGCCTGCCGCCATACAACGCGTTGCAAGTGTCCCTTGAGGCACCAACTCTACTTCTAATTCGCCACTCAACATTTGTCGCTCGAATTCTGCATTCTCGCCAACATAACTGCTGATCATTTTCTTCACTTGTTTGCCTTGAAGCAACAAGCCCAAACCGAAATCATCCACACCCGCATTATTCGAAATGCATGTCAAATTCTTAACACCCATCTTCACCAATTGCGTAATGCTATTCTCTGGAATGCCGCAGAGACCAAAGCCTCCCACCATCAATGTCATTCCATCTTTTATGTCAGCACAAGCCTCCTCAGCCCCCGACACAACCTTATATATCGCCATAAAATTTATTTTACATTTTTTTGCCTCACCCCAACCCCTCTCCAAAAGAGAGGGACTTAATTTCTTCGGTCCCTGAGTGTTTCAGATCACCTTTAGGTGAGATGAAACGTATCGAAGGGTCCATTATCTTATCGTATCACTCACAATCCGTCCATCATCCCCACCTATACCTTCTTCTGTTTCGATAATTGGTCCAACTATCGGAGCTCCACTATCATCGAAATTCATCATCGATCCCATATCAGTGGCAAGATTGTATCCCGCGCCTGACAAGCTCTTCGCAAATCCCTCAGGCATTGTAAAATCTCCTTTGGAAATTTTCAATTCAGGATCTGCATAGACTTTTTTCATGAAATAACCATAGATAGGAAGTCCCGTATTCGCGCCTTGTCCAAGAGCGGTCGAAGCAAAACGAACTGTTGGATCTTGCGCTCCTACCCAAACTCCTGTCACCAAATCAGGTGTCAATCCCATGAACCAACCGTCGGTATTGTTCTGCGTTGTACCGGTTTTACCAGCCGTTGGATAAGGAATATTTCCATAAGGCTTTCCGCTTCTCAAACGAACACCTGTTCCGCTTCCGCATGATCCGTCGACAACAGCTTTCATCATAGTCAACATTTCGTATGAAATATTTGGATCTAATGCTTGATCAATTATTGGATCACTTTCATAAATCACGCTACCATTTTTATCTTCTATGCGAAGAATAAATGTTGGCTCAATATAAACACCTTGATTCGCGAATGTTGCTGTAGCACCTACCATTTCAAATAGAGGTAACTCGGCAACACCGAGAGATAGCGATGGAACCCTTGGGAGGGCCGTCTTTATGCCCATCTTCTTCGCCAAGTGAATCACGTTGTCTACACCAAATTGCTCGATCAAACGAGCGCTCACAGTATTCACAGAATTCGCAAGAGCGCAACGCATAGTGTAATCACCATAACCGCCTCCGCTATTTTGTGGACACCAATTGCCGATGCATATAGGTGCTGCGCTTACCATATCCGTAGCGCGTTTACCCATTCTCACAGCTGTTGCATAAACAAGAGGTTTGAATGTAGAACCAACTTGACGACGTGATTGATATACGTTATCGAATTTGAAATATTTAAAATCAATTCCTCCAACCCATGCTTTCACATGACCTGTGGAAGGTTCAACAGACATCAAACTTGCATGTAAAATTTGCTTGTGATATTTGATACTATCAAGCGGTGAAAGCAATGTGTCTTTATAACCACCGTGCTTATAGACCTTCATTTTCACAGGAGTGTTGAACACTTCTGTAATTCCTTTTTCATCTAGTTCAAGCCATTCTTCACCACATCCACCCTTGTCCTCTTCACATTGATAATACGATTTGCCATCTCTTCTAATAGTGGATATATAAGCTTTCGGACGCTTACATTCTGGACATTGTTTTCCCGAAAGAATTTTATGACGATCACTTCCTTCGATGGATTCTTTCATAATGCGATCGCGATCCTTATCAGCGATGCCATTGAAAAATGGATAATTCTCTTTCTTTCTTCGATTTACATCTTTTGAAAATGCAGGCTGAAGTTCTTTGCTCAAATGCTCTTCAACCGCCCATTCTGCGTGCTCTTGCATTCGAGAATCTATCGTAGTATAAATCTTCAAACCATCGCTGTACAAATTATATCCAGTACCATCTGCCTTCTTCAATTTCAATTCACCGTCATCTCTTTTCGCAGTTAAAATCTCATCGATTTTGCTGCGTAATACTTCTCTAAAATAAGGAGCTGGTCCTTCATCATGACTAACACGCTGGAAGTCTATTCCTCTTGGCTTTGCGCGATATTCTTCATACTGCGCTTCCTCTAAAAAACCATACTTCACCATTTGATTCAAAACTACTTCACGTCTTTTCAAACAAAGCGTTGTATCCTTTTTCATTGGATTCCAACGAGAAGGATTTTGAAGCATACCAACTAGCATAGCAGATTGGTCTATCGTCAAAGAATCTGGAATAGTATTGAAATAAACATGAGCCGCTGATTTCACGCCCACGGCTTGATACAAGAAATCCACCTGATTCAAATACAAAGCAATAATTTCATCTTTGGTGTATGTTCTTTCAATACGTGCAGCGATAATCATCTCACGAATCTTTTGCCAAACACGTTTGAAGATTGAAACGTTTTCGTACTCTTTTGTGAATTGTAATTTTGCTAACTGCTGCGTAATTGTACTCGCACCACCATCGCTACCCAACTTCACTACCGCACGCGTCAAACCACGGAAGTCAATTCCAGAGTGCTCTCTGAAACGAGCATCCTCT
>CALRZB010000086.1:0-9874 GCA_943372555.1 Chryseobacterium gleum
GTGATATGTTCACCTTGCCCGGTCGTCGTCCATACGGAATGAATGTCGAAACAGGCGAATTTGAAATTTTGGAAGAAGTTCAAGCGGTTGCTGCCTTGATTTCTCCTGCGCACACTCAAACTTTTTTGGCTGCCTTCGGCACTGAAGAAGAAGATGCACCAACATTGCCTTTGTATGCCTACACCGTTATTGGTTGGTTGGATGATAAATTTTATGCAACATGTGTTCGCATAGATCCAGACGATCGTCAAGACTTGGAGCATTTCGATCAGGAGTATATTGTTCAAAAGACCATGGAACGCATGGCGCAGTTTCCTGAAAACCGATTGATTCAACATTTAGGGGGCAATTGCAGTATGCGCTATTGCTGTCCGGCTGCAAGAAATTTCTTCCTAGATAGATGGGAATGTCCAATTCCTGTTTCTCCCGCGTGCAATAGCAATTGCATTGGATGCATCAGCTTCCAGCCTGAGGAACATGAGATATCATCATCACAAGATCGGTTGACATTTATTCCAACAGTCGATGAGATTGTTGAGTTTACAGTGCCTCACTTGGAAAAAGCTCCAAGAGCTATTGTAAGTTTTGGACAAGGCTGCGAGGGAGAGCCATTACTCGTTTGGCAAACCATCCGTGATGCAATCAAAAAGATTCGCACCAAAACAGATCGCGGAATTATCAATATCAATACGAATGGAAGCAAGCCTGCGGCAGTTGAAGAACTTTGCAAAGCAGGATTGAATAGCATTCGTGTGAGCACAAATAGTGCGCGAAAGAATATTTACGAGTCGTATTACTTACCGAATAATTATCAGTTTGAAGATATTCGCGAATCTGCGAAAATTGTTAGAAGTTATGGTGGCTGGGCGAGTTTGAATTTTTTCACTTTCCCTGGAATGACAGATCAAGTGGCGGAGTATGAGGCGTTGCGTGATTTTATTAAATACGCCGATTTGACGATGATTCAATGGCGTAATTTCAATATTGATCCGGATTGGTATTTGGCGAAAATGAATATTACAGAATTGCCAGAGGGAATGGGAGTGAAGAATATGATGGATAAAATCAGAGCAGAATTCCCTCACTTGGCATTCGGTTATTTCAATCCACCCAAAGAAGTGCAAGACGATTTCTTCGTAAGAAGAGAAAGAGCGACCGGTGACCGGTGACCGACGACCGACGACTAGTGACTGGTGACTAGTGACGTACTTCGTACTAAAAACCTACTACCTACTACCAACTACCTACTACTAGAATGAAGAAATGGTTTATTCGAATTGCTAAGTTCTTTCTATGGACAATCTTAGCTTTGATTCTTTATGTGGGGTTTGCTTTTTTGATGAATAAGTTTGAGGTAGACGGCAATCCAGATCCTAATGGAAAAATTGCGGTTTGGACCTCATCGAATGGCTCTCACACAGATATCATTGTTCCAACAGTGTCAGACCAATTGGATTGGAGAAATTTTGTTACGCCACTTGACACCAGATCTGCAGACTCAAGCATTTCCTATATTTCTTTTGGATGGGGCGATAAGGAATTCTTTTTGAATACGCCGACATGGGGCGATTTAACGGCTTCAACTGCTTTGAAGGCCGCAAGTGGCTTAGGTAGCGGGGCTGTACACGTTACTTATACAGGTAATCCAGAATTCAATCCGTCGTGGAGAAAAATGATGCTCAATGAAAAGCAATATGCGGAATTGATTCAATTCATTCAGCAGAGCTTTTTGATGAAAGATGGTAAAGTAGTAGTTATCCCCACGGAAGCACGTTATGGCAGTAACGATGCATTCTATGAATCGACCAAATCATATAGCTTGTTTTACACATGCAATACGTGGACGCATGAGGGCTTAGATGCAGCAGAGCAAGCCCACTGCCCCTGGACAATCCTCGCGTTTTGACGACCGACGACCAACGACCAACGACTAGTGACTAGTGACTGACGACCAGTGACCAACGACCGGTGACCAGTGACTGACGACCAGTGACTGGTGACCAGTGACTGACGACCGATGACCAGTGACTACAATAGCATCAGCCTTCAACCATCCATCAAAAGTCAACCATCAAACCTCAAACATTACGCGTCACTAGTCACTAGTCACTAGTAACCAGAATTTCATCGATAAAGAGCCAACTCGGCTCGCCTACGGCGTCGTGCCAGGTGGGGCAAGGGCCGATGCTTTTAGCTGTTACTCGAATGTATCTCGCTGAATTTTTTGTAGTGGTTGTGGTTGTGTAATTGACAGGAAATTCTCCTTTGGTTTCGGGGACAACAGTAGTAATAACCTTTTCTAACAAGGTCCAATTCTGACCTTCATTGCTCGTTTCAAAAATCACATATTCCGGTCTGAAAATCCACGCATTGGCATAGTGGAAAAAATGTGTTTCTAATGCACCGAATGTTTGTTCGGTTTTAAGGTCGAGTATTATTTCAAAATCCTTTCCTTGTTGCGCTTGCCAATGTCCGTCTCTAAAGTTTGAACTTCCTACTACACCATCGGTAATAGCCATTTCACCACCGCCAGTGTAGTAAGGACTAGGTGTGTAGTTGAGTTGTGGTTTTATTCCAATGGCTTTATGAGGATTCAATGATTTCTCAAAAATGATTGGATACTCTTGACCTGTTGGGCTCGTTGCTTTTACTTTAACCACAGTTGGTCCTGTAATTGAAATAGGATCTGCATATGGTTTGAAAGCAATTTTTTCTCCTGTAGAATATTGCAATTTCATATCAGAGGGAGATGGTGAAATGCTCAAAGTCATCTTGCCGTTTTCATCTATGACTGGGCTGAACTGAACAGGAACTTTTGCAAATCCGTATTTCACGCCCATGGCATCCCAGATTGGATAGTGCTTTTTCAATCGAGATTCAAACTCGATGAATTGTCTGTTCTCGTTATAACTCCATAGAACCTCTGCAAGTGCCGGCATCCGCGGGAAGATGCGTTGGTCCACAACTTCTTGTGGAGCTCGCTCTGTCCACATGTTGCATTCTGCTCCTTTGATAAATTCTTTTCCATTTGTTTTCAATTCCTCTGGTATCGGATTGAAGGAGTAGACTTTTTCAAGATCAATATTTTCTAATCCATAATCAAAGTAGCAATGCGAGGTGGGAGACATCACAACTCCGTGCTTAGATTTTGCTGCAGCGATTCCGCCTTCCATTCCTCTCCATGATTGAATCATAGAACCTTCTGGAATACCACCTTCTAGGATTTCATCCCAACCTATAATCTTCTTGTTTTTTGTTTCAAGATATTTCGCGACGCGTTCGATGAAATAGGTTTGAAGTTCGGCTTCGTTTTTTAGATGTTCATTATGAATTCTTTTTTGGCATTTATCGCAATGTTCCCAACGATATTTTGGAGCTTCATCTCCACCGATGTGGATATAAGGTCCAGGGAAAAGTTCACAAACTTCATCCATGATATCTTCCATGAAATCGAATGTTTGTTCGCTTCCAGCGCAATAGATATCTTTGAAAACACCCCATTCATTTTCTACAGGAATGGTGTCGCCTGTGCAACTTAACCAAGGATAGGCCGCGATTGCAGCGACACTATGCCCTGGTAATTCTATTTCTGGTATGATGGTAATATGTCTTTCAGACGCATATTTCACAATGTCTTTAATTTGATCTTTTGTGTAAAATCCGCCATAAATACTCCCATCATCTTCTGTTCTGTAACCTCCTACTGATGTAAGCAGAGGATACTTGTCAATTTGAATTCTCCATCCTTGGTCTTCTGTGAGATGCCAGTGAAGTACATTCATTTTGTAATAAGAAAGTAGATCGATATAGCGCTTTACAAAATCAGGCGTCATGAAATGACGACAACAATCGAGCAGCATGCCTCGGTGAACAAATGCGGGTTTGTCTTTTATTTGGACACAAGAGAAGTTAAAGGGAAGTCGCAGTTTTTGTAGTTCTGCGTTCGCAGGAAGCATTTGGCGCAGGCTCTGTGTTGCATAGAATATTCCTGCAGGTATTTCTGAAGTTATTGTTATTCCTCTCTCTTCAATAGTCATTGAATAGCCTTCGTGCGAAGTCGATTCATCAAGTGCCGCGTACTTTGGATTTAAGTACGGCATGTTTTTAAGATCTGGATGGGCAGCAGCAGAAGCCTTTGATTTGAATAAAATATAAGGTCCTGAATAGGACCATTCTTCCATTTTTTTTACTGTGAAATTCTCTCTAGTAGCTTTATTAAGCCACTGAATAAAGAGCGTTGCTTCTTGCATACACTCGTTAGAAGAAACAATTTCAACCTTATTGTTGAGTTCAAACACACCTGGTCTCAAGGTCATTTCTTGAGGCTGTGGAACAATTGAATATGGCGTGTTTTGAGCTGAACTACTAAGGATAGAAGTCCAAAGAACTAGGCACAGAAGCAGTGTTTTTTTATTTGTCAAAAACATCATTTAATGGATTTTTTTCCTGAAGAGGGATGAAATTTTTAAATGCACCGATGAATCTATATTTCCCAGTTGGAAGGTCTAGGGTATAAATGCTGCATACTCCGAAGTTGTCTCGAGTTGTCAATTTAGTCGCCATGCTGGTTGCGAAGCTTTTACTTTCTTCAGCTGCCATTGCGAGCAGAGGGTTGTCTAGGTGTTCATCAAATTCTTCTTGCACTCTTTTTTCTACTTCTTTTTGAAAATCTTCTTTACTTGGATTAGTAAAGAATGCAATAACTATTAAAGCTAGAAATAGTATTGAGGCAAGACGGAAAATGAAACGAATCATATTATTGTTGAATTAATTCAAAGGTATGCACGGCAGCTAGTCCTGCAGTTTCGGTGCGAAGTCTTGAGTTACCCAAACTTACACCAATAAAATTGGCTTGTGAAGCGGATACAATTTCTTTCGAAGAAAAGTCACCTTCTGGACCGATGCATATTAGGGTGCTTTGATTTTTTACTAAGGTGTTTTTTAGAAGGGATTTTTCAATGGAGTCATCGCAGTGTGCAATGCATTTGATTTCTGCCTTTGATGATTTTATCACTTCATCGAACGAAATGAGTTCTGTTATTTCGGGCAGATAGGCTTTTCTGCTTTGTTTGAGTGCTGCGATTGCAACGCGATATAGCCTTTCTGTTTTTATTATAGGTCTTTCCGAATGATCACATTTGATAAGATATATTTTTTCAATACCGATTTCTACCGCTTTTTCTACAAACCATTCTAGTCTGTCGTTATTTTTCGTTGGGGCAATTGCTATTTCAAGAAATGCTTGTCGCTGTTCGTGGAACGTGCTGCTTCTCACATTCAGATGTGTTTCTTTTTTTAGAATTATAGCCTCACACAGGAAAATTGTACCTGAGCCATTTGAAACAAGAATCTGTGTGCCTTCTTCCATTCGAAGTGCTCTTAGATGGCGTTGTTCTTCGTCGTTAGGAATAATAGTATTGCCTTGCGGATTTTCGGGATGAAATATCATTTGCATGGTGCAAATAAAGAAAAGAAACGTAATAGTTGGGGAGAAGAGGGACAATTAGATTCTAATTGACCCATTCCCGTTTGAGTCTATTCTGTGACAACTCTATTTTAGTTGCCCTAATGAATATATTACTTCAATTCCGGACATTTCAAGTTTTGATTTTAGATCAATCACTTTGGTTTTTGCATCCGCATAGGCCATCTCGCGTTGATTGACAAGGAATAATGAACTCTCTCCGTTGAAGAAGCGCTCACGTTCTGCATTGAGAAGCTGATTGTAATTGTTCAAATTGCTTTCTGCAATTTGCAGTTGTTGACGTATGAGTTTTAAATTCTCAAAAGTTCCTGATGCTTTGTTGATTAAGTCATTTGATTTTAAATCGCGAGAATATTCTGAATCTTGAATTTTGATTCTAGCCATTTGCAGTTCTCCTCGTGCTTCTCTCAGAAAAATGGGAACAGAAAATGTCATTCCCCATTTGTAATTGTTCGTTGAGAAACCGTTATCAGAGGTGCTGTTGATTCCTGTTGAGAGCAAATTGTATTCGAGATTCAATTTGGGTTTAACCTTTTCTTGTTTCCATTTTGCCTCGGCCTCTAGCTGGTTTATTTTGGCGTCATACGCTGCAATTTCAGGATGACTTTGGTTGACGATTTCAGAAAAACTTGCTAATCGATATTCGGCTAGTTGAGCGGGTTCTATTCCTGTAGGATTTTGTGGAATTGCTTTTTCTGATAGTATCAATCCCTCTGGTATTCCATCAGTGTTGTTCCAAAGAAATCCTGATAGATAATATCTTGATTTCACTTCCATAATCAACGCTTCGACAAGTTGTTGTTGTCTCAATTGTTGCTGAAGGTATGCTTCTACAGTGTCAATGAAAGGGCGGTCACCAGCAAGAGCTCTTTGTTTTATTGCTTCAAATCTATTTGAGGCAATGATGATCATTTCCTCAGCCACATTAGTTCGTTCGAAAGCATTCCACCAATTCCAGTATGCACCATAAGCCTCATACATGAGTTGATTGTATAGTGCGTTCTTTTCAGCTTCTGAATATTGAGTAAATGCTTCTGCAATTTTTAGTTGAGTTCTTCTCTCATCGGTTACAAGACCTTGGAGAAGAGGCAGGGAAACACCCGCTTGGAATAATCCATCATCAGGGGTTTGGTCTGACGGGTCAATGTATTTCCCATCATTCAAATCATATCCTGCTTTGAACGAAATAGGACTTCTTGTTGGAATTTTAAGCGAACCGTTTGTGTTAGCGTAGTAATTTGTTTCGTTGTAAAATTTATTATTGAAATCAGCTTCAAGTTTTGGGTCAAACCCACCCTTAGCGCTGCGCTCGAAGCTTTCAGCATTTTGGATTTTCAAATTGGCTTGCTGTGCGATCGGGTGGTTGTTACGCACCATACCCAGCATCTCATCAACTGACAATTGATAGACACTATCACGCTGAGCAAATGAAGTCAGCGACAATCCTAATGAAACAGATAATACTAGTATTTTCACAATATACTTCTTCATTTTTTCTCTTGAGTCTTGCTTGACGTTGCATCTTGAAGGGTGTAAAAGTCGGGAGGGAAGCCGTTGAACTTTCTCCATAGCTCATACCAAATTGGTACATCATTGAGGAGAGCAATGGCGTTGGCACCAGTACCTACACGTATACCTTTTGGCCAGGTTTCATTCTCCTCGGGCACAACTAGCATTCTATATTTTCCGTTAGGACTAATGAAGTTGTCGATAGCGAATATTTTACCACCAAATGTACCATATGAGGCATCTGGCCAACCGCTGAATACAAATGCAGGCCAGCCATCGAATATGAATCGAACGTGTTGTCCTTTGTTTATCAAAGGTAAATCCATAGGCTCAACAAACATTTCTACTGCTAGATCATATTTGTAAGGCATAATGCTAATGATTGCCTCTCCTTCTTTAATTGTCTCACCAAGACCTGTCTGAATCGCTTGCGTGATATATCCATCTTGAGGAGCAGTTACATAGTATAACCCGCTGCGCATATCATAGTTCACATATTGATTTTGTAATTTCGTAACGGTTGCTTCAGCGTCGTACATGCTTGATAGGGAAGAGAATTTTTCCGATTCTGCCTTACCTACTTTATCACGAAAATCATTTTCAATTGAACTTAGTTCTGCTCGCGCATTGATGACTTCATTTCTTGAAATAAGAAGTTTGTTTTCATAGTCAATGGACTTTGCATTTGCATTTTGAAGAGCCACTTTCCGAGTTTCAAATTCCGTTTTAGATACCAGATCTTTTTTATAAAGCTCTTCAAATCGTACAAGTTGTTCTTGTGCAACTACCAGATTGTTTTTGGCTGCTTCGTATTCAATACTATCGCTTTTTATTTTCAAGTAAGCTTGCTTTAGTTTGTTGTCCGCTTGTTGAAGTTTTACAGCTTTATTGGCTATAAGCGCATCGATTTGACTGTCTAGAGCTCTTACTTTTTCCATGTAAGAACTGACGCTGCTTTCTTTTGATTTGATTTGCTGATCGACATTTTCAAGAAGGTTAGGATCGAAGTACTCGTCTTTCACCTCCGTAATGTAAATAATGGTATCACCTTTTTTTACAAAGTCACCTTCTTTCACAAACCATTTGTCAATCCTTCCCCCAATAATGCTGTGGATAGTTTGTGGGCGTTGTTCGGGATTTAAAGAGGTTACTACTCCTTTGGAGTCGATGTTTTGGGTCCATGGAAGGAATAGAAGGGCAATGAAAATGCACATCAGAATTAATAGCCAACGCTTTAATCTGTTGTTGTTACTTCCTTGATCGAGTTGCTTAAAAGACTTTAGGTCTTCTATTCGCACGCGATTGCCAACACTTTCGTTATTTGAAATTTCTAGCATGTTCTTTTAGTTTTGAATGCAACCGTTTTCAAGTTCAATAGTAGAATCACATTCACTAGCAATCAAAGGATCGTTGCTTGTCATGATGACAGTCCAACCGTTTGATTTATTTAGAATATTTGAGTAAATACTTGCACGTTCTGTTTGGTCCAGGTTGGTAAGACTATCTTCCAAGAGAAGGATTTTGGGTCTTTCTGCAATTGATCTTGCGAGAACGATTTTATGGATTATCCCACTTGACAATCTGCGTCCTTCAGGATCAATTTGCGTTTGCAATCCATCAGGAGAGTGCTCTAGGAATGAAAAAAGTTCAACTTGTTTCATAGCCCAAAGAACATCGTCGTGAGTGACAGTGATTCTTCCTGCATGAATGTTCTCATAGAGGGTGCCTTTAAAGACATCACATTCATTGAAGTTGTCACCGGTTATCGCGCGAAGTGCTTCTATTTTAAGGCTATTTATTGGAAATCCATTTATGGTAATTGTACCATTGAATTCTTCATATAGCCCAGTCATAAGTTTTAGCAATGATGTTTTTCCACTTCCGTTTTTGCCTTTTATACATAGTCGTTCTCCAGGTTTGATAGTCGCTCGAAAATTCGAAATCACGGGTTCAGTGCCGTCGGGATAGGTGAAGGTCACATTGTTGAATCTTATTTCAACGCCACTGTCGCATGGAGTATCTCGGAGATCAGTTCCATTATTGCTTTCTAGTGGAAGATCTGTAACAGTTCCAATTTTTTCGAGTGCAGTGAGCAAATCGTAGATTGTTTGCATACTAAGTATGAGTTTTTCTACAGCACCAATAATTAGGACAATAATGATTTCAGATGCAACGAACTGTCCTATATTGATTTGTTTGTCAATAACGAGCATACTTCCCAATATGAGTAGTCCAGCGGCTACGAGTACTTTGAAAGCAATCATACCACCAAATTGCCAAACGAGCATTCTAAAGTGTTTTTTGCGGGCAGTGAGATAATTGTCAACTAGTCCATCCGTGCGTTGAATTGGAAGTTCGGAGTTACCCAGAAATTTGAAAGTGCTCATCGTTCTTCCTATTTCTTCGAGCCAATGCGCCACTTCGAATTTGTATTTGGACTCTTCCAAACTTGTTGTCAATCCCGGTTTTCCTGTTATTCTAAAAATGAGAAATAGTATTCCCATTAAGCCAATGCCAAGTAATAGGAATAGAGGGTGATAGAGCGATAATAGAAATAGTCCGAACACAATTTGAATAGAAGCTCCGCTAAAGTCGACAAGTAATTTCGATAATCCTTTTTGAACAGTAACGATTTCGAAGAACCTGTTTACTAGTTCGGGTAGATATTTGTTTTGAATAGCCGTTTGTTTGATTCTAGGCAATCTGAAGGCAAAGTCAAAGGCTGCACGCGCGAATATTTTTCGTTCGATATTCTCTGTAATTGTAAGTTGTCTTACTTGAAGAAATCCAACAAGGGAGATTCCGAGAAGGACAAATATTACAAGCACTGCCCATGAAGTTGAGAGTTGTCCTGCATTTAGGAAATTGATTACAGCCTGA
>CALRZB010000087.1:0-9872 GCA_943372555.1 Chryseobacterium gleum
TGTACAGAGTCAAAATTTGAAGAGGGGAGAATTGTGTTTCATAGCCAATTGCCATGTTTGTCAAACTCAATCCAGACCAGCCTTTGGCTTTAGTAGATGCGTAAAGTTTAGGTTTGAATTCCCCTGAAATTTCAAGATCCATTTGTTTACCGAAACCAAATGAATTCAGTTTGTCAAGAAATTTTTGTGGATTTTTTTCGAATGATTTTTTGACTAGAAGCGCGGTACCAATGTTGGATGACTTTTCAAAAACTTCTTCAGCGCTTAATGTGCCATGACCGCCGTTTGCTTTATTAGAATCGGTCATTTCTTTTCCATAGAAAAAGATTGAACCATTTCCTGTTTCTACACTATCAGAAAGTTCTATGAGGCCTTCATCAAGACATGCCATAAGGCTCGCAAGTTTGAACGTCGAACCTGGCTCAATGCCTTGCGCGATTGCTAGATTGAGGTTTTCATCATAGACACCTGTTGCAGTATTGAGCGAGAGATTTGCAATTGCTCGGATATAACCAGTTTGAACTTCCATAAGAATGGCACAACCCCATGAAGCTCCATGTTCGATAAGTTGTCTGCGCAATGCTGCATCAGCTACATCTTGTAAATGCACATCGATAGTGGCTACGATATCCATACCTGGAGTAGGCTCCACTTGGAACTCATCATTCATTGGGCGCCATTCGCCACCAGCCATTTTCTCTTGAAGTTGTCTTCCTTTTTTACCAGCAAGAATTTCATCGTAGGCCAATTCAAGTCCCACTTGATTGTCTTCACGATTTAAGCCAATGGTGCGGGCTGCAAGAGCTCCGAAAGGTTTTTTTCTTTTGCTTTTTTCAATAAAAACAAAACCACTCTTCATTCTGCCTTTGCGAATGAGAGGAAATTTTTTAATTTGTTGCAGTTGATTGTAGTCAACATGATCGGTAATTTTCTTGTAGCGATCATGCGTGGCGCGGGCGTTCGCAAAAAGTTTTTTGTATTCGCCTGCTGTTTTGTCACCAAGTAGTTTTGAGAACGCCTGAGCTAGAGAATCGATTTTAGCTCTGTATTCAGCCTGATCATATTTTGCTTCGCTATCCCATCTGATTTCATAATCGGGAACGCTAGTCGCAAGAAGGCTTCCATCGCTTGACAGAATTTGTCCTCGTGAAGGCGTGATTTCAGCTGCACGGAATGCTTTGCTTTCTCCGAGCAACATTGCATCGGGATCTGGGAATGCTTGAAGCCAGATTACTTTGCCGAAAATAGAAAGCGCAACTATACCAAGTATCATTGCGATACTGTATGCTTTTTTAGAAACATCACGTGCTAGTTGGTCGCTCATTTTTTCTCCTCAAAAAATCCAGGTTCAACATCGATGAATTGTGGAGGCGTTCTTAGTTCTTTCAAACCAAGAGCTTCTATGTCGCGGGCCACGCTGCTTTGCTGCTTGCGTGTTTCCAGAGTAGACAGTGTAGTGTTGTATTCAGAGCGAATTTCTTTTAGTCGATTTTGTTGACGTACTATATCACGATGCGTGTTTTCGAAATAGTACATCAGAGCGATATTGATGATGAAAAGAATCGCGATGAAACCGATGAAGGGCAAGTGATTGATAAGTCCGTCGCGTGTAAGAAATTCGCCACTCAATACTGTTCTGAAAGATTTTGCGACTTTGCCACTTTTGCGGGGAGGAGTAACTGGTGCTTCTACTGGTGTAGGCACTTCTTCAACGTGTTGAGGATTGTCAGGTACTCTAAATGTGTTCATTTTCTCACTTATCAGGCAACAGGATGTAGTCTGTTGCCATGGGCTTTATCAAATAAGAATTACAGCTTTGTCGCAACTCTTAGTTTAGCACTGCGTGCTCTTGTATTCTCTTGTATCTCTTGTTCTGCCGGGATAATTGGTTTGCTTTTTAACGGCGCCAATGGTCTCAGTAGATTTCCAAAAAAGTCTTTTTCAGGTTCTCCTTCGAAGTTTCCTGTCTTCATGTAATCCTTTACCAATCGGTCTTCGAGAGAGTGGTAGCTGATTACTGAAAGTCTTCCACCAGGTTTGAGCACTTCTGAAGATTGTTGTAGAAATGTTTGTAGCACTTCTAATTCCTCGTTCACTTCTATGCGCAGCGCTTGAAATACTTGTGCGTAGAATTTGTGTTCTTTTCCTTTTTGTGTGAAGGGCAGGAGAGCATCCATCAATTCGCCGCTCGTTTGGATTGGTCTATTGAGAATGATGGTTCGAGCTACTTTGTGCGGTGCATCAACTTCGCCATACACTCTGAGTATTTTCATCAGCTCAGAGTCTTCGCTTTTGTTGACCACATCTGCTGCGGTTTTTTTTCTTTTCTGATCCATGCGCATGTCTAGTGGCGCATCGTATCGTATAGAGAAACCGCGTTCTTCAGAATCAAATTGATGGCTGCTCACTCCTAAGTCTGCGAGTATTCCATCTACTTGTTTGTGACCGCATAGTCGAATCCAGTTCTTCATGAATTGGAAATTTTGATCTACGAGTGTGAAGCGAGGGTCGTTGATGGTATTTGCAATAGCATCAGGATCCTGATCAAATGCGATCAATTTTCCTTCTGGTCCCAGTCTTTTCAAAATCTCGCGTGAATGCCCGCCACCACCGAAGGTGACATCCACGTAAACCCCGTCGGGCTTGATGTCTAGGCCATCTACCGATTCATTCAACAGCACAGGTTGGTGGTAGTTACTCACGGTTGATTGGCTTTGGTTTATGGTTGCAGAGATGAAGCGTCAACTTCATTTCTTATTTAGTCGTTAAGCTGTCCTAGATCGCGTTGAACCTGTTCGGCCAATGCGGCGAAATCACTCTGGTTGTTTGCTACCATTTTGTTGTGGTTGCCAACACTCCATATTTCCATTTTCTCTAATGCACCCACCACCACGAGTTCGTTGTTCTTTTTCAAGTCGATTTCTGCATAATCAAGAAGCGTTGCTGGAAGAGAAAGTCGACCAGCATTGTCGAGCTCAAGCGGAGTAGCTCCATTCAAAAATCTTCTCATGAATTCGAGGTGACTTCTGTTGTAGCGATTCAGCTTGCTGAAATCTTGTTGAATACGATCCCATTCGGGTTTTGGGTAAAGCGCGAGACAGTTGGAATAGATGTCGCGATTGATCACCATGCCGTGGTGTATAACCTCCTCGAGCTGCTTGCGCAGCTTGGAAGGAAAGAGCACTCGGCCCTTATTATCCACTTTACATATATGTTCTCCTAAGAGGTTGAGCATGGTAACTAGTCTGTCTAGGACGGCACGAAAATACCCCAAAATTCCCACTTTTTACCACAGAGGTCGATTTTTTGGCTTTTTGTTGATAAAATCGGTTTTGAGAAACGTGCTTTCATGTTTCTGAAATGCTCGATAACTCTGATTTATAGGCTAATTAAGGGTGTTTTTAGAGTGGTGGTAAAAAGTGGGAGAAAATTGGTGATTACTCGTTTTTGGGTCCTATGAAAGCAGTTTTTTTTTACCTACATTCGCCGTAATCGTTTTGTACAATCGAATATGGATTATCAGTTAAAAGAAGAAGGTCAGTTCCGATACATTCAAGAAGGTGAGGGTAAACCTCTTATCCTATTGCATGGCTTGTTTGGAGCTTTGAGTAACTTCCGTGAAGTAGTGGATCATTTTTCTAAGCGTTATACAGTGCTTATTCCAATGTTGCCACTTTATAGTATGCCTGTGCTCTCTACTGGCGTAAAAAGCATTGCTGAATTCTTAGATGAATTCATTGAGTATAAAAAATTCGACAAAGTGAGTTTGCTTGGCAACTCATTGGGCGGTCACGTTGCGCTTGTATACACAAAGCAGCATCCTGAAAAAGTGAGTGCGCTCATACTAACTGCGAGTAGCGGTTTGTATGAAAATGCATTTGGTTCTTCTTTTCCAAGAAGAGAAGACAAGGAGTTTATTCGCAAGAAAGTGGCTGTGACATTCTACGATCCAAAACACGCTACTGATGAATTGGTAGACGAATGTTTTGAAGTAGTGAATGATCGCAATCGTGTGTTGCGTATTCTCGCTTTAGCAAAGAGTGCTATTCGTCACAACATGGCGAAGGACTTGCCGAACATGACTATGCCGGCTTGTTTGATTTGGGGAAAGAACGATACCATCACTCCTCCAGAGGTTGCAGAAGAATTTAAAACTCTTCTTCCAAACGCGTCTCTCTATTGGATCGATGAATGCGGTCACGCTCCCATGATGGAACACCCCACTCAATTCAATGCGATTTTAGATTCGTGGTTTGATAGTTTGGTAGTTTGATAGTTTGGTAGTTTGGTAGTTTGAAAGTGATGCCATCAGCAGTCAACCATTAGACATCAACCATGAAGTTTTACATCAAAAGTCAACCATAAAACATCAACCATAGAGAAATGATTATTTCTGCGGAATTTGTGAAGTCTTCAACTGATTGGTCTAAGTGCCCTAGTCCGGTGTTTCCGGAAGTGGCGTTTATTGGCCGCAGTAATGTGGGGAAGAGTAGTTTGATTAATCGTGTGGTGAATAAGAAGGGTTTGGCAAAGACTTCAGGTCG
The DNA here is from genome assembly GCA_943372555.1 of Chryseobacterium gleum. Taxonomy (GTDB): domain Bacteria; phylum Bacteroidota; class Bacteroidia; order Flavobacteriales_D; family Sanyastnellaceae; genus JAIXWP01. The sequence goes on from CALRZB010000087.1 coordinate 4,545, forward strand.
TCCAGGAAAGACGCAGACGATTAATCACTTTATTATAAATGAAGAAAAGAAGCCATGGTATCTTGTCGATTTGCCGGGCTATGGATATGCGAAAGCGTCGAAGTCATCGCGTGAGACTTGGGAGACATTTATTGTTGACTATGTGAATAAGCGCACGAATTTGCTTTGCACTTTTATATTGATAGATTCACGTCACGAGCCACAGAAGATCGATATAGATTTCATCGCTCAGATGGGAGAGTGGGAGATACCTTTTGCATTGGTATTTACAAAAGCAGATAAAATGAAACCAGGAGGTTTGGAAAATAACCTCAACGTCTATAAAGATAAATTGTTGGAATACTTCGTCGAGTTACCCAACGTCTTCGTTACCTCCGCCGATAATGGATTAGGTAAAGATCAATTAGTAAAATTCCTAGAAGAGCTCACAAGGGCGCCACTACCGAAGTCGATGTTCTAGTTAGTTTGGTAGTTTGATAGTTTGGTAGTTCTCTGTGAACCTCTTTTCTGCTCTGTTGGTCTCTGTGGTCCAAGAAAAATTTTCGCCACAGAGATCTAAGAGAATAACAGAGTTACACAGAGATTTTTTATTTTTCAAACTACCAAACTACCAAACTACCAAACTACCACACTACTTAATCTCCAGCTTCTCCGCATAATACTCGCAGAAATCCCGCATGGTGTCGGCCATCTTCTTTTCGCCGGTGGCTTTTTCGAAACTGTCTGCTAGGGTTAAAATCGTTTGATGAATGAAACGCTTCATCTCATCGACTTCCATTTCTTTATTCCATAAATCAATACGCAATGTGTTGCGCTCTTCTTTGTCCCAAACGGATAAGATCATGGCTTTGGCCTCTGCTGTTTTACCATTGTCTTTTGCGTTCCACATTATTTTTTCTGGAACGTTGTTTTCATCTAGATCTATCTCGAATTTGATTTCTGTCTTTTTCATCGTCAAGGTTTTTCTGGTTTGAAGGCCTTCAAAATTTTCTGTGAATCTTTTTCCGCAAGCAATTGCTGGATTGTAATCGATGGATTCTCTTTCATATAAGCTCTCACCATTTTCCATCCAAGCCAAATCCCCAACTGTGATGGCGAATCCTGCGGAATCGCACCGATATTGGTGAATGGACCAAAGTCAATCCATTTTTTGTTTTTATTAAATTGTGTACTGAATAATACTTCTTGCTTGGCCAATTCTTTCCAAACATTCCATTCATTGGCAACGGCCCATTCCATTTCTTCTTTGGACCAATTCAATTTCGTAGAGTCTTCTGTCATCGGCATCAAGGCATCAACCATATACATAACCTTACCTTGTTGCAAGATCAAATCAAGCAAAGTCGAGCCTTGTGTGTTAATGTCGGATTTGGCGCATTGCCACCATGAAAAGTCTTTCATCGCATTTACCACCAAGTAGTCAGGGCGCATATCGTCCTTAAAATATTGAGGAAAAATGTCATTAGGATATAACTTCACGATGCTATCCTGAGGTCCAAGGAAGAAGTCTAGTCCCACGGCAATGATAGAATCTCTAGAGTATACGCTGTATACAACGCCAGAATTCATGTATATCACGTTGGGTGAGATAGAATCTGGAAAGAAGTGATGCCATCTTCGAATCGCCTCTGTTAGCTGTTCATTCACCTCTTGAATCTTGTCGGAATTATAGATTTTATCAATTTCGCGCTGTAAGGCTCGCATGTCACGGTCAGTGGCGAACCCTTGCAATAGGGCAAAGTTAGAGTCCGGCATGCAGTCTCCCACTGCGAGAATCTCCTCCATATAGTCGCAATAGAATCCTCTATACTTTTGGTATAGTTGTTGGCCTGTGCGCGCCGGATCTGTGAAATCGGCATTGAAAATATCGTGGTCGAAGCGGTCGAAACGCACTTCAAGTTTTGACTCAGAAACGTCCACTTTCTTCAATGGGTCGTCTTCACAAGATGTGAACACCAAAACTGTGAAAATCAATATATAATTAATGATCCGCATATTGAATGAGTATTGTTAGCTTTGCTAATGCATCAGCGAAGCTGCAAGTTTAACGCAGTAAACTAATAGAACATGAAAAAAATTACCCTTTTTACCCTCTTAACCCTGTCAGCTATTATTACTAACGCTCAGGATTTCCAAAAGTTCAAAATAGCTGCGCGCTTTAGCCCAGGTATCGCTTGGATGAAGCCAGATTCTAAATACATCACCAATGAAGGCAACGTAGCTCGTTTTGGTTTTGGTATCTCAATGGATATTCATTTCACAGAAAACTATGCTTTCGGCACTGGATTCGAAGTGACTCGTATGGGCGGAAGCCTTTCTTACTTGAATAGCGGTCGCTATGATGGTGTGGATTACGTGATGTCTCGCACACGCGATTATCGCTTGCAATATGTTGAAGTGCCTCTTACATTAAAACTCCGTACCAACGAAATCGGATACATTACCTATTGGGGTCAATTCGGTATTGTACCAGGTCTTAACATCAATGCAAAAGGTGATGATAATGTAGATTTCCTTTATGGTAAGACTGATACGGGATGGGGCGAAACAGATCGTGTTTCTTTCTCTTCTGAGGATGAAGACATTAAAAATGATGTAAATATCTTCCGCGTAGGTCTTCTTATCGGTGCTGGTATCGAGTATAGTCTTAGTGGCAATACTGCACTTCATGTAGGTATCACCTACAATAATGGTTTCACTGATGTATTGGATGGTGATCTCGTGGTTACTGATGATAGCGACAAACCAGTTTTCGAAGGTGGAAATCCGAAGAAAAATGAAATGAAGTCGATGTCAAACATCGTTCAGTTGAACCTCGGTATCAAATTCTAATAATCGATTCGTTGAATACAGAAGCGGTTGTAAAGCACATTGTGCAATGGTTGAACTCCTATAGTGAGAGTTCGAAAACCAATGGTTTTGTAGTGGGAGTGAGCGGTGGAATTGATTCCGCTGTTACAAGCACACTTTGCGCAATGACTGGCAAAGAAACGCTTCTTATTGAAATGCCGATTTATCAAGCGGAAAGCCAAGTGTCGCGCGCTCAAGAGCACATGAATTGGCTCGCTTCGAAATATTCAAATGTTCGTCTTCAACGTGTGGAACTCACTTCTGTATTCGATTCGTTTATGGGAAGCGTGCCGCAAATTGAAGACGAACATCTTTTGCACCTCTCACTTGCCAACACACGTTCGCGTCTTCGCATGATGACGCTTTACTATTTCGCAGGACTTCATCGCCTTCTTGTGGCGGGAACTGGAAATAAAGTGGAGGACTTTGGAGTAGGTTTTTATACCAAATATGGCGACGGTGGAGTGGATCTATCTCCAATCGCAGATCTCATGAAAACAGAGGTTTATCAAGTGGCCGAATTCTTAGGCGTTACTAATAGTATTCTAATAGCCAAACCAACAGACGGACTTTGGGGCGATGATCGCTCTGATGAGGATCAAATTGGTGCAAGTTATCCTGAACTCGAATGGGCGATGGATTATATAGAAGACAACGGTGGTCAAGCACCAAACCTAGAAGATCCCGCACTTACGGATCGACAAAAGACTGTTCTTTCAATTTATTGGAGAATGAACCGCGCGAATCAGCACAAAATGCGAGCGATTCCTGTTTGTTCTCTTGAGGGAGTACGATAGCGCTCGCAGTGTACGTCGCTTCGCTCCGGTGTACGCCTTCGGCGGTGTACGTCGCTGGGGCTCCGGTGAAAGTCGCTAACGCTCCAGTCCCCCCTTTTTTCGGGTAGACTTATTCGCTTCGCTCATCCATCATCCATTATCCATTGGATTCGCTTCGCTCATCAATCAACCTTCATCTGAGCCTGCTTTTGATAAATTCTGCTGCGCAGAATCCAGGTGTACGTTCCTTTCGGTAGGTGGAGATTTTGATCCGATGAAAGTTTGAAGCCTTCTTTTTTGTCTAGCAAATCATAACAAAGTGTTGGGCTTAGTTCGCGGTTGAAGGTGAACTTTTCGATACTGTTTGGGCAAGCCTTTAGTTTTGTTTGGAAAACCAAAATGCTGTCATCCGCATAAAGTTCTAGCGTGAAATCTTCGGTGCTGCTGTAATACACATCAATGCCATTGTCTTTGGGAATTTGATACCAATCAACACTTGCTGTCGGGTCAACATAATCCACTTCTTCAGGTGCACTTATAAGCACTGAAAGTGGACTGGTGTGAGCGTAGGTTCGGAGTTCTTCTATACTGCCAATCCAAATCGAACGACCGTGAGTAGCAATCACGATTTCTTTTTCTCTTTCTTGAATCGCTATATCATGCACCGCAACGTTAGGCAGATTGCCAAATTCAAAATAGGTCATTCCTCCATCTATAGTCACATACAATCCATTGTCTGTTCCGATATACAGGATATTACCATCTTTTAAATCTTCTCGCACAACATTGATTGGCTCCAAAGGAAGATTGCCTGTAATTGACTTCCATGTATTTCCTAAGTCATCGCTCATGAAGAGGTAAGGCTTCATATCATCTTCGCGATATCCATTTAGAGAAAGATACAATCGCTCTTTTTTACGACTAGAAAAAATAAGGCGACTTACATATTTAGTAGGCAAATTCCTGGTCACATTTTTCCAGGTAATTCCAGCATCTATTGAAACATGAATGCTTCCGTCATCCGCACCTGTGGCGAGGTAGCCGAATTGGAGTGGTGATTCTGCAATTGCTGTTATGGTTCCAAAAGGCACATCACCTTCTTTCGCTCCTTTGGTCAAATCACCGCTGATTGTTTCGAAGTTTTCTCCTTTGTCCATCGAACGATGCACTCGATTGCTGCAGATATAAAACATATCTTGATTCCATTTCGAAAGCAAAATCGGTGTCTGCCAATTGTAGCGAAGTGGTCGCTCTCCTAGCGTGTGTGCAGGATGGATATAGAGTTCTTCTCCTGTTGCGCGATTGATGCGATTGTAATGCCCGAATTGATAGCCGGTATAAATGATATTCGCATCACGTGCATCCACTTGTATTTGCATTCCGTCGCCGCCCGCTAGAAAATCAAAAGGATATCTTCCTTCGTATGTCCAATTGCGATTCGGCTCATTGGTGGATGGACCAACCCAAACTCCGTTGTCTTGCAAACCACCGTAGACGTTGTATGGTTTTTCATTATCAATTTGAATGCTATAGAATTGTCCCACTGCAGGCGAATTGCAATTGACGAAAGTTGCACCTCCATCAAATGAAATCTGCACGCCGCCATCACTGCCGTTCCAAATGTGATTGGAATTGCTAGGATCAATTCGCACCACGTGATGATCCACGTGCACGTTACCTGGATTTATTCCTCTCCATGTTT
>CALRZB010000088.1:0-9843 GCA_943372555.1 Chryseobacterium gleum
AAGTTCCTCTACTTGTCATTACCGCAGATCGCCCAATGGAATGGGTAGATCAAGGCGAGGGGCAAACAATCGATCAAGATGGTCTGTACCAAAACTATGTCAGAGGTTCTTTCAATATCATTCAAGATCTTGGTGACAAAGACTTGGAATGGTACAATGCCCGACTTATTAATGAAGCGATTGATTTGAGTCAGTTTCCTATTCCAGGGCCTGTTCATTTGAATTTTCCGCTCCGCGAAAGCTTATACAAAACGGTAGATACTCGAAGCGATGTGAAAACAATCGAACGAGTTTATTCTACTCCATTTCTTGAAGATAGCATTCTGAATGAATTAGGCAATCAGATCGCTGCCAAGAAAAAGGTAATGGTTTTGGTCGGTCAATTTTCGCATAACAATGATCTAATCGAATCATTAGAGCGTTTTTCAAAACTTGAAAATGTTGTGTTTCTCACAGAATCGCATTCAGGACTTGATAACGATGGATTCATCGGTTGCATAGACAGACTTATCATGACCATGAGTGAAGAACAATTGAGCGCATTTCGCCCAGAATTGCTCATCACCATTGGAACAAATATTATTTCTAGAAAAATAAAAGCACTACTTCGAAATGAAGAAGTAGAGCATTGGCATGTTGCAGAAGATGGTCAAGTTTTAGACACTTTCCAGCGATTAACCAAGGTAATCCCCGTAAATGGACTAAAGTTCTTTACCTCTGTATTGCCTTTTGTGAACGAAGTTTCAAGTGATTATAGAGCGTGGTCTTTGGCATTGAATCAAGTCAAGAAAAAAGCAGGTGACGCTTACATAGAAGAGTCGTCTTTTGCTGATTTGCAAGCCATTCATACAGTTCTTCAAGCAATTCCAACGGCATCTGACGTTCAAATGGGCAACAGTTCTATCGTTAGATACATTCAATTATTCGATCGCCCCTCAGGTGTTCAATTCTATGGAAATCGAGGAGTGAGCGGAATTGACGGATGCACTAGCACTGCCGCTGGAGCTGCATTTTATACAAGGAGATTAACCACCCTAATAAGTGGCGATATCAGCTTCTTTTATGATATCAATGGACTGTGGAATGATCACATTGGAAGCAATTTGAAATTGATAATAATCAATAATGGAGGTGGAGGTATTTTCAGAATTATTGAAGGGCCATCGACAACCTCTGCACTAGAAAAGTATTTTGAAACAGCCCATCAACGCACATGTGAGCCCATAGCAGCGATGTATAGAATGCCTTATTTCAAGGCATCATCGAAGAGTGAAGTTTTGGAGTCTATGAAACAATTATATGCCCATCAAGGTTGTGCAATTCTAGAGATATTCACTCCGCGCTTTGATAATGACGCTGCGCTTAAAGGTTTCTTTAAGTTCATTCGTGAAAAAACAACAGATTAATCATTACCGCGATAAATTCGCGGCCACATTATAGAAATTATGTCTGCAAGAAACTGGACCACCATTAAAGAGTACTCTGATATTCTTTTTGATTACTACGAAGGGATTGCTAGAATTAGCATTAATAGACCGCAGGTTTATAATGCGTTTCGTCCTGAGACCAACAAGCAAATGATCGATGCAATGGATATCTGTCGCGAGAGACAAGACATTGCAGTGGTAGTGTTTACAGGTGTTGGTGAAAAAGCTTTTTGCAGTGGTGGAGACCAGAATGTAAAAGGAGTTGGCGGCTACATCGGAGAAGATGGTGTGCCTCGATTGAATGTGCTGGATTTGCACAAGCGTATTCGTGAACTTCCTAAGCCGGTTATCGCTATGGTAAATGGTTACGCGATTGGCGGTGGACATGTGCTGCACGTTGTTTGCGACTTGACGATTGCATCTGATAATGCACGATTTGGCCAAACAGGTCCTAAAGTTGGAAGTTTTGATGCGGGCTTTGGATCAAATTATCTTGCAACCCACGTTGGTCAGAAGAAAGCTCGCGAGATATGGTTCCTTTGCGAGCAATACTCAGCTGCGGAAGCAGAGCAAATGGGCATGGTGAACAAAGTAGTGCCATTGTCTCAATTGGAAGAAGAAACAGTGAAGTGGTGTAAGACTATAATGAAAAGAAGTCCACTTGCGATTCGTATGATTAAGCGTGGATTAAATGCTGAGCTAGACGGTCAACGTGGATTAATGGAATTTGCAGGTGATGCAACCTTGCTTTATTATTTGACTGAAGAAGCTCAAGAAGGGAAAAAGGCATTTCTTGAAAAGAGAGATCCGGATTTTCAGAAGTTTCCAAAATTTCCATAATCGCTTATGGCTAACATCAAAGCTTGGTTGGGGGCTATGCGCTTGAGGACATTGCCTCTAGCTGCCTCTGTTGTCTTAACGGGCTCAGCTTCAAGTTTGAATTTAGAGAGTTTCTCTTGGATGGTTTTCGGTTTGACGTTGACCACCACTTTTTTATTGCAGATACTATCAAATCTGGCAAATGATTACGGCGACTTTAAGAATGGAGCAGATAATCATGCTAGAGTAGGTCCAGCTCGAGCTGTGCAAAGCGGTGAAATCACTCCATTACAAATGAAGAACGCGATGGCAATCACCGCAGTATTGTCTTTACTGAGTGGCGTCATTTTGCTATACAGTAGTTTAGCTCAAACAGGCTATCTCACTGAATCAATTTTGTTTTTGACACTAGGACTTTCATCTATTGCTGCAGCTGTAAAGTATACTGCGGGAAAGAACCCATACGGCTATAGAGGACTTGGCGATTTATTTGTCTTTGTATTCTTCGGTCTAGTAGGAGTGATAGGGACCTCTTTTCTTCAAACAAAGGAGATTTCCAGTATCAGTTTTTTAAACGCGCTTGTTATCGGCGGAATGAGCACGGCAGTATTAAACTTGAATAATTTGAGAGATCATGTCAATGACAAAGCATCGGGAAAAATGACTTTGGTTGTCAAAATGGGGTTTGAAAGAGGAAAACGGTATTTGGTTTTTTTAGTTGGCTTGTCTTTAATAAGTGCTTTTTTTGTTTCAATACACATAGATTCTTATTACGGCTTATTGGCGTTTATTTTTCCTATTGCTCGTCTATTCAAAATCTTCTATATTCATGAACCTCAGTATTTAGACCCAGAACTCAAGAAGTTTGCTATGTCTGCGTTTATCTATTCCTTTATTCAGTTAATCGTATTTTTAACATAACGTGAATTTTATTCTATATTCGCGTCAAACCTTTTAAAATGGCTCGTTCCTTCGGACTTCTGGGTATTGATATTGCTTACATTATCGCACTTTGTGGTACGTTGTTTTCAGCTTCATTTTTTGTAATGGGGGGTAGATTGTTTATGTTGAGTCATGAACAATTTTTTCTGTTTCTAGATTTTTTTCCGGCTTTATTCTTTTTTCTTAATGGACTTACAGTAACTCTGACCATGCGTGACAAGAGAATAAGTAGTCAGCGACTTCTTTATTATCTCGGAAAAAGAGGTTTAGTGTTATTGATAATGGGCTTTCTATTTATTGGCGTTTGGCCTTTGAATTTGTTATTTGCTAGCGGGATATTCTATATTCTGGCACCACTTTTTGCGAATTGGAATAATGTAATCCTAAGAACTCTAGGTTTGGCAGTTGCTATGAGTGCCATATTGATGGTTAACATGGATGTTGATACAAACGTCATTTTTACGGGGCTTGACCTTTCAGGTCTTAAATTTTCCAATCTATTTTCCTTTGTATTTTTCAATAGTTACTATTCAATTCTGCCTTGGATTTGTTTTTTCATAATGGGGATGTTATTCGGTCGAAATGATTTACGTTTAAAAGGAATATTTCCTCCAGCTAGTATTCTTGCAATAGGTGCAATATTGCTTTCAATATTTGTTCAGAAATACAGTCATGCATTTTATACAGAAGGAGACAAAACCGAATACTTGCATTTTTTTCCATTCAATGTCAAGTTCTATATGCCATCATTCATTATATTCTGCTTAGGAGCTATTACGCTTCTTATGAATACATTGATATATGTTTTCCGAAGAGATTTGGACAGACAAGTTGTGAAGAAAATTCAGAGCATCTCTGGATCGAAATATTCGATTATATTTTTTCACTTGTTGTTTTCCGTGATTGTAATTTCAATTACCAATGAAATTACATTCAGAAATAAATGGGTAACCTTTCTCTTGGCAGTAGGTTCCGTAGGTATAAGTCTTGCGATAACCCTTGTTTGGAAGAACAAAATTTCTGAAACAGCACCTATTGAATGGTTAATCAAGCGCCTTTCGAGTTCGACGAAGAAATAGACTTCGAGATTATTCCCTACGGTCTTAACTTTTATAAGCCAGCTCGAACTTCTCGTGATGTGCTCACCAAGCGGTCCATTTATTTCGTAAAAATATTTTATAAAAATAAGCCCAATCTATACGGAATGGGTGAATGCGCTCCGATTTATGGCTTAAACCCGGAGAAAGAGGACGATGTAAAAGCACTACTCACTGATGCTTTAAACAAAATCAAGAGAGATAGGCTCTTTGTTCCAAAATCAATCCATTTACCTGCAATTCGTTTTTCTATCGAGACAGCTGTTTTTGATTTGATTAATACTGGGAAAAGACTTCTTTTTGGTGAAATTCATAAGAATAAAAGATTCCCAATCAATGGTTTGGTATGGATGAATCAGTTTGAAACAATGCTTGAAGAAGCCATTCAAAAAGTGGAGTCAGGATACAAGGTTATAAAACTGAAAATTGGAGGAATCGATTTTGATGATGAAATTAGAATACTAAGTGCACTTCGAGATAGATTTCACGACAGAATAATCATTCGCTTAGATGCCAATGGTGGATTTTCCAATGAAGATGCTATTTCCAAATTAAATCAACTTGCAAAATTTGATATTCATTCGATTGAGCAGCCTATTCGAGCAGGTCAATGGAATGAAATGAGATCTTTATGCAGCCAATCACCAATTCCTATTGCCTTGGATGAAGAACTCATAGGGATTGAAGATACGCAACTGAAGCTTGAACTTATTAAAATGATTCGACCGCAATTCATTGTTTTGAAACCAACACTTCATGGCGGATTTTCGGGTTGCGACGAATGGATTGAGATTGCGGAGAGTGAAGGCGTGAATTGGTGGGCTACCTCTGCGCTTGAATCAAATATTGGCTTGAATGCCATCGCTCAATGGCTGACAACTAAGAATGTTCAATTGGAACAAGGCCTTGGCACAGGCTCTTTATATTTAAATAATCTGAGTCCTGCTTGGGTTGTCAATAACGGCTATTTGGAGTTCGACGGTTTGGATCCCCTAAGTCATGACATTTCTAATTTGAGATGAAAATCAATAGCATAGATATCAAAGCATTCGACTTCACGGACAATGAAGAGCTCGACGCGCTGCTAAAAGAGTGGAATGGTAGCGCCTTGTCCATCAGTGCTAAAACAAGTGGGTCAACTGGCGAGCCCAAGACAATTGAATTACCTAAGCATCTTATTCTAAATTCTGCCAAACTCACTTCTAGTTTTTTTGAAATCCCCGTTGGGGCAAATGCTTTACTTGCATTGCCTCTTTCATTTATTGCGGGAAAAATGATGGTCATTCGATCACTTGTCAATGATTGGAATTTGATTCTCACAGATTGTAGTACTAACCCTCATTTACCTGAGGATAATTTACATTTCGCGGCTTTTACACCGATGCAAGCCGATTTATTGATCGAAACACAATTCGAAAGATTTAATCAGATTGGAACAGTAATCCTAGGTGGAGGCGTTATTTCCACTTCTCTGTTTAATAAATTAAAGATGTGCCGAAATCGAGTTTTTGCAACCTACGGCATGACAGAAACAATCACACATGTTGCCGCTTGTGAATTGAAAAAGCAAAATGAATCGCAAGTTTTTGAAGCTTTACCTGGCGTTGAATTTCATCAGGATGAACGAGGTTGCCTTAGCATTAAAGCAGCTCATCTAGGAGGCGCCCTTTTTATTACCAATGATTTAGTTGAATTGAAAGACAGCAAGCACTTTCATTATTTAGGTAGGTTTGATAACGTGATTAATTCTGCTGGTTTGAAAATTTTCCCTGAAAAAATTGAAGTTGAAATAGAAGAAATCATCAACGCTCCTTTTTATGTGACCTCTATTGAAGATGAGATCTTAGGACAAAAAGTCGTCGTTATGGTAGAGGGCAATGAAAATAATTTTTCTGATGTTTTGAAAAAGTTAGATGGTCATTTTCTGCAAAGAGTTGATAGACCGCGAGCTTATTTTTTTCGTGAGAAATTCAATTTTACTCACACTGGAAAAATCATAAAAAAATATTTTGAATAATGAAAAATCAATTGGTTTTTGCTTCTGCTAATGCAAACAAAGTAGAAGAAGTATCACTAAAGCTCGGTGGTATTAAATTACTAGGCCTAAAGGATATAGGCTGCACGGAAGAAGTGCCCGAAACTTCCGATACTTTAGAAGGTAATGCGCGTCAAAAAGCATGGTATATCTATGAAAAATTTGGATGTGATTGTTTCGCAGACGATACAGGCTTGGAGGTCTTAGCCATAGGGGGCAAGCCTGGTGTACATTCTGCAAGGTTTGCCGGCGAGCAAAGAAGTAATGAGGATAATCGTAAGAAGTTGTTGAATGATATGGAAGTTGAGTTGGATAGGAGAGCTCGATTCAGAACTTCAATTTGCTTGATAATAGGAGGAAAGGAGACCATGTTTGAAGGCATTGTTGAAGGGAAAATATTGCGCGGAGAGAAGGGAAAAGGAGGCTTTGGATATGATTCTTTGTTTGTTCCGCTTGACAACAGTCGTTCTTTTGCAGAAATGACGATTGAAGAAAAGAACATTCTAAGCCATAGAGGCAAGGCAATTGGAAAGCTTCGAGCATTTCTTGAAGGCAAGTCATGAGAATTTAGTTAATTTGCACCCCTGTTTTATTACTAACCCTAAGGAATAGACAATGATAACATATCTTGAATTTGAAGCCCCTATTAAGGAATTGAATGAGCAAATAGAAAAGCTCAAAGAAAGTGAACAGAAGACAGGGGTGGATATGTCGAATGCCATCGCGGATCTTGAAAGAGCGGTAAAAGAAAAGACAAACGATATATACAGTAACCTTGATGCATGGCAGCGTGTTCAAGTTAGCCGCCATCCAGATCGTCCTTATACTATCCAATACATTGAGGCTATCACGGACAATCAATGGATTGAATTGCACGGCGATCGCACTGTAAAAGACGACAAGGCCATGGTAGGTGGTTTTGGGATGCTTGATGGTCAGAGCGTTATGTTTATTGGTCAGCAAAAAGGTATCAATACCAAAATGCGTCAATACAGAAACTTCGGAATGGCAAATCCCGAGGGATATAGAAAAGCTTTGCGATTAATGAAATTGGCAGAGAAGTTTAATAAGCCGATTGTTACTTTCATAGATACTCCCGGAGCTTATCCTGGTCTTGAGGCAGAAGAAAGAGGACAAGGCGAGGCAATAGCGCGCAACTTGTTTGAAATGATGAAGATGAAAGTACCCGTGATTTGTATTATTATTGGTGAAGGTGCTTCTGGTGGTGCATTAGGAATTGGTATTGGTGATAGAGTATTAATGTTAGAAAACACTTGGTACTCAGTTATTTCTCCTGAATCATGCTCATCTATTCTCTGGAGAAGTTGGGATCATAAAATAACGGCCTCAAAAGCGTTGAAACTGACTGCTGATGATATGTTTGGCAACAAGCTCATTGATGGAATAATCAAAGAACCTCTCGGAGGCGCTCATGCGAATCGACCAGAGATTTTTGCCACAGTTAAGTCCGAAATCCTACGTCACCTCAAGGATTTGAGTGCATTGGATACGAATCAAAGAACACAAATACGTATTGAAAAATTCTGTGCCATGGGCGTTGTGGTAGAATAACCAAGCCCCTTTGTTCACAATTCTCTCGTTTATATGGTTAATAAACAATGATGGGGAAATAAAAAATCTCTTTGAGAACACCTAGCATTGATTAGCTTTGCAACGCATTTTATTACTTAAAACCCTTTTTAAATCAATTGAACATGAAAAAGAATAGCTTCTACGTAGCATTCGTAGCAGTAATGTCTGTTCTGACTCTTGCTGCATGCGGCGGTCTCGGAAAAATGGAAAAGCACATAGCTGATCTAGGTGCTACAGCAACGCCTGAACCTCTTGAAGTACATGGCGATAGCATTCAACTTTCTATCAATGGTAAATTCCCTGAAAAATACTTTCATAAGAAAGTTGTTGTTGAAGCAACTCCTGTTCTAGTATACCAAGGTGGCGAATCTAAATTCGAAATGAAAGGTTTCCAAGGTGAACAAGCTGCTGGTAACTACGAAAAGATTCCATTCAAAACAGGCAAAGGCTTCTCTTACACAGATAAAATTGCTTTCGTTCCAGGAATGGATACTAGCTCACTTTACCTTAATATTCACGGATCTAAAGGTTCTAAAGTAGCAGATTTCGACCCATACAAAATCGGAACTGGTGTTATCACTACTCCTTACCTTATCAAAGGTGACGATAAAGTGGTTTCTAACAAAGACGACAAGTACATTCGCGTTACATCTTTCTCTAAGAAGGCTGAACTTAACTTCGATTACAACTCTTCTAACTTGAAGCCAGCTGAATTGAAGCAAGAAGACATCAACGCTTTGGTTACTTTCCTTCAAGCTGAAGTAGCTGCTAACCCAAAGATTGCAATCAAAAGCATCGAGTTTGTAGCATACGCTTCTCCAGAAGGTGAGATTTTCTTGAACGACAATCTCGCGAATGAGCGCGCTGATGCTGGTAAGGCAGCTTTCCAAGGCATGTTGAAAAAAGCAAAAATGGACACTACTTACAATAAGATGATGTCTGTAACAGCTAAAGGTGAAGACTGGGATGGTTTCCGCTCTGCAATGGAAGCGTCTGCTATCGAAGACCGCGAAATCATCGTTCGTATTCTTCAAAAAACATCTGACCTTGCTGCTCGTGAGCAAGAAATCAAGAATATCAGCAAGACTTACACAGAGATTCAAAAGGATATCTTCCCATCACTTCGTCGTTGCACTGTTGTGATCAACTACGATTTGAATGGTTATACAGATGCTGAATTGACTGCATTGGCTAAATCAAATCCTTCTAGCTTGAAATATGAAGAATTGATGACTGCTGCTCTTCTTACTGAGGACATGTCTGCGAAAGCATCAATATACGCTGAAGCTGAGAAGAAAGCTGACGCTGACTTCCGTGCATCAAACAACCTTGGCGTTATCTTGTATAACCAAAACAAGGTGGCTGACGCTGAAGCTAAATTCAACGCTGCTTACAACAAATCTAAAACAGCTGAGACGAACTGTAACATGGGTGCTGTAACTCGCTTGAAAGGTGATCGCGCTGGTGCAATGAAATATTTGAACGCTAGCAACACTAACGAAGCGAAATACAACAAAGGTCTTATCGATATCCAGAATGGTGACTATGCTAGCGCTGTTAGCAACATGTCTTCATACAAGACTTTCAATACATCTCTAGCTAAATTGTTGAATAAAGACAACGGTGGTGCTGATGCTGACATGAAAGCAAGCAACGATACTTCAGCTCTTGCTGACTACCTTCGTGCTGTAATCTGCGCTCGTAGCAATGATGCTGCTGGTGTAGCTTCAAACTTGAAATCTGCAGTTCAAAAAGATTCTTCTTTGGCTAACAAAGCGAAAAAAGATCTTGAATTCCGCAACTTCGCATCTGCTTTGACTTTCTAATATTAGTTAATTACTATATTGAAAACGTCCCGCCTTTTTGGCGGGACGTTTTTTTTTGTATCACTAATATTTGCTATATTTCACCAAACAAAACCTTATGACCA
>CALRZB010000089.1:0-9672 GCA_943372555.1 Chryseobacterium gleum
TTCGCTACTCGTACTTCGCGCATGTTGGTCCATTTAAACGTTATACTCAGCAGCCTGGAACTACTTTCGGACAGACTCCAGCACCTTTAGTAACAAATTACAGCCAAGGTGATATCGTTGGTGACTATGGAGGCTTTGAACCCCGAATGAACATTCGGTTTACGGTTGATAAAAACTCCAGTATCAAAGCTGGCTTTATGCGCAATTATCAATACGTGCACCTAACCAGTTTAAGTCCAACATCTCTTCCGACGGACGTATGGCTGCCTAGTACAGAGGTCTTGCGACCACAAGTTGGAACTCAATATAGCATTGGTTACTTCAGAAACTTCCTCAAAGATGTATTGGAAACAAGTGTAGAAGTCTACTACAAAGACATGCTCAATCTTTCTGAATACAAAGAAGGAGCGCAACCTGAACAGACTGTGAACGATAACATCGACAACTTACTTGTATTTGGAAAAGGAAGAAGTTATGGATTGGAATTATTCTTAAAGAAAAGACTCGGAGATTGGACAGGTTGGATTGGTTATACTTTATCAAAAACAGAAAGACAATTTGTTGACCTCAACAACAACGAATGGTATCCATCACGTTGGGACAGAAGACATGATATTAGTTTTGTTTCAAGTGTAAAAGTTTCTGATCGGGTAGAACTTGGATTTGTGTTTGTTTATGGAACAGGCAATGCCATTACTCTTCCTGTGGCGCGTTATTTCTACGAAAATCGTGTAGTAGATATTTATGGGCAAAGAAATGGTTTCCGCATGGCGCCTTACCATCGCGCCGATATATCGTGTACGCTTTACCCAAAAAAATATATCAAGAAAAAAACTGAGGATGGTAAGATTGAAAAGGAATTGAAAAAAAGAAAAGTGGAAAGCAACTGGAATTTCTCCGTTTACAATCTTTACAATAGAATGAATCCATACTTCATCTATTTCGGCAATGATCTAACTGAAGCCGGTGTTCTTGAAATCAAGGCGTATCAAGTTAGTCTATTCCCCATACTTCCCAGCGTGACCTGGAACTTTAAGTTTTGATGAAAAATCTAGGTTACCTCAACAAGTACTTTTGGAAATACCGTGGACGCTTGTTCATGGGTTTCTTTTTTATACTACTTGCTAATATTTTCAACGTCTACGCTCCTATTATTGTCGGCGAAGGGATTGACTTTTTAGCTGAATGTATTCGTGTTGTTCCCTCACTTAAAGACGGAAGCCAAACAACCGCATCCGTGCCGTCGCCCTACTCCTATCAAGTCATGCAATCATGGCTTGGCAACAACGACACTACCATTGCTCTAGATAGCATTTCTTACACCGGCACTATTGTGAATATAGCCGTGTATTTGGCTATTGCCTATTTTGTTTTTTATATCATCAAAGGAATTTTCCTCTTCTATCAAAGGCAGACAATCATTGTCATGTCTCGATATATTGAATATGATTTGAAAAATGAAATCTATGATCACTATCAAAAGCTCGATATGAGTTTTTATAAAAGAAATAGAACCGGTGATTTGATGAACCGTATTAGCGAAGACGTGAATCGCGTGAGAATGTATTTGGGTCCTGCTATCATGTACACCATCAATCTCGTTATTTTGGTGGTCATGTGCGTAGCAGTGATGTGGCGCATTGATGCAGAATTGACGCTATATACACTGTCCCCTCTGCCCTTCATGATGATTGCTATTTTCTATGTGAGTACTGTTATTAATAAAAAAACAGAAAAGGTACAGTCACAGCAATCCAAACTTTCCACAATGGTGCAAGAAACGATGAGCGGCATTAGAGTTTTAAAAGCTTTTGGAAGAGAAAAATACTACACGGATGTTTTCACTCAAGAAAGTAACGATTACAAAAAGAAACAACTTGATCTTGTAAAAGCGGATTCGCTCTTTATGCCCGTTATCGCCATCCTTGTTGGACTCAGCACTATCCTAACGGTGTATATCGGTTCAAATAAAGTGATTGCCGGCGGCATCACTTACGGTGTCATTATTCAATTTGTATTTTACGTTAATCAACTCACTTGGCCTTTTGCCAGCGTGGGTTGGGTAACAAGCTTAGTGCAAAAAGCAGAAGCAAGTCAGGCTCGTGTGAATGAGTTTTTGGCGACAGAGCCCGAAATTAGGAACAGGGAAAGTGATAAGCCAACAAATATTGAAGGCATTATTGAATTCAAAAATGTCAATTTCACTTACCCGGACTCAGGCATTGAAGCGTTGAAAAATGTTTCTTTCACTATTCAAAAAGGAGAAAGAGTAGCCATAATCGGAAAAACAGGAAGTGGAAAATCGACGATTGCTCAGCTTATGTTGCGCATGTTTGATCCAAATACAGGAAGTATTTCCATTGATGGAATAGATATTAAAAAACAAAATCTTTCTTCACTGAGAAAAGCAATTGGATATGTGCCTCAAGATGTCTTTTTATTTTCGGACACTATCAATAGCAACATTGGTTTTGGACTCGAAAATCAGGATGAAGAAATAATCAAACAGGCTGCAAAAGATGCTGATGTTTACCAAAACATTATTGACTTTCCACATCAATTTGAAACGCTTCTTGGCGAGCGTGGAATCAATATCAGCGGTGGTCAGAAGCAACGAATATCAATCGCTAGAGCCATTGCTAAAAATCCAAACATTCTTCTTTTCGATGATTGTCTATCCGCTGTTGACACAGAAACAGAAGAACACATTCTTTCGGCATTGGATAGAATAATGGAGAATAAAACGAGCATTGTCATTTCACATCGCATATCGTCATTGAAAAATGCAACGCGAATTCTTGTTCTCGACAAGGGAAACCTTATCGAACAAGGCAGCCATGACGAGTTGATGAAATTAGATGGTCTATATGCCGCTATGTATCGCCGTCAGAGCATAAATGAAAAAGAACTTTAGTCGCAGATTGTTGCAAAGTGAGCTATGAATAAAATGAAATCGGAAACGTTCACAATGCCATCTTGATTAAAATCTCCAGAGCAACCAGACGTACATTCATATTGTTGGTTCAACACTACGAGATCAGCAGTTCCCACTACTCCATCGCCTGTTAAGTCGGCACAAAAAACAACGCTATCTATCACATGGAGTGAAGCATCTCTGCGAAAAGATTGAAACTCACCAGAAGCTATTACTTGAAAATCAAAATCTCCCAAGGTGCCATCTGGTGCTATAATTGAAAATGAAACCGTGCTCGGAGCAGTCACATCATTTGCTTCCCATTCTACGGAGAAATCCTGCGGCAAGCCTTCAATTTCAAAATGAATTGGGCCAGCAAAACCCTCTGCAACGATAGCTTGGTAATAAGCAGGAATTCCAGCGGATACACTCTGTGTTTGGGGGGTGACATTCAAAAAATTCAATTGCAACAAGAACATTCCATTATCGATATCGGTGACAGGAATGACGCCGCTTGCGAAGTAGGGATAATTCATCCATTGGCCGTCAAAAACATTGTCGTCATTTGTAGGATAATGATCGAAATAAGCCACTTCTTGAAGCGCCAAAGTTTCGATACCTGTAACATCAATAACTCTCAATCCAGCAGTGTAATTTGATTGATACGAAAGGTTGTCTATGATGTATTGATTATGGTCAATCGCTGCAGTAGGACCATTAAAATCGCCAAGGTATTGGGGCGTGTCAAGATTCTCCACATTCCAAATCAGCGTCCTTGTATTTGCATAAACGTTGTAATACTCATCCAACTCATCATCCATTAAAAGGTACTTTCCATCTTCGGTCAGCCAACCTTGATGACAATATGCAGAACCGGGGTAACCAGTAATTGAAATGGTTGTGACATCGCCGGGATCAGTGGCATTCACGATGGTAAGACTTGCTGGATTGTTTCCATTATAGCAAAACACAATAACATCGCCTTGATAATCGGCATCAGGTCCATTGTAGGTCATCACTTGGGCTTCGTGTGTGTACCCATCAAGATCATAACTGCCGGCAAGAAAGGGAGTCAATGGATTATTAATATTTAGAATATGAAGTCCACCAGAAAAGGTATTCGTGCCGCATGCGTAAAGCATTCCCGTTTCCTCGTGAATCACTAGTGTATGACATTTTCCAAACCCTGCGTAGTGTGCATCTTCAGTGAAAATTTCTGGAGGGTTCGCGACATTGCGAAGCCTTGTCAAATCGAACACTTGCAGTCCGTGGCCATTTGCTTCACTTCCCACGAACATATAATTATTAAACGTTCTGAATGTGCGCCATAAAGAGTTTGACGTATGCGATGGTAACCGACCCAAATAGAAAGGCTCTAGTGGATTTGAAATATCAAAAAAAGCGACCCCATTTGAGGCTCCGAGAAGCACATATTCTTTTCCATCCAGCGGATCTGTCCAACCCCAGACTTCATTCGTCGTGGTGGAGGCTGTTCCAAAAACTGTTGGTGGCACATGCGACCAAAGATCAATATTCTCACAGGCATACCCAGACGCTAGACCTGCATCGCAAGGTGTTTGTGCTTTAATATTCAAAGCAAAAGCAGCTAAAACAAACAGAATAAGTAATTTACGCATCTCACAAAGATAATGAACCTCTAGCCCTCAAAAACTGTTATACGATTATGAATATTTTAATCAGCGGTGGAAGCGGTTTGGTGGGCACTAATCTCATCTCAAAGCTTACGTCTAAGGGACATACTATAGTCAATCTTACAACCAATCCTCAAAAGGTTGGCAAGACCAAAAATATTAGCAATGTGTATTGGAATCCGGCAAAGGGCGAGATTGACAAAACTCAGGTCGAAAATATTGATGCTGTAATCAATTTAGCAGGATTCAATATTTCAAACAAATGGACTGAAGCCAACAAGAAAGAAATGATTGATAGCAGAGTAGAATCCACTGCGCTGCTCGTAAAGGCTGTTTTAGAATCATCTTCTAAACCCAGCGTTTTCATTAGTACATCAGCGTCTGGATATTATGTTGCCTCTCCTAATGCTATGACAGAAGAAAGTCCTGCTGGAAAAGATTTTCTATCTACTATGTCCACACTTTGGGAAAAAGAAACAGATGCGCTCAACCAAACAAGCATTCGTAAAGTCATTTTTAGAGTTAGTGTAGTTATTGATAAGAATGATGGTGCTGTTGGAAAAATGCTTCCCTTTTTCAAACTCGGATTAGGCGCCGCAATTGGAAGCGGAAAACAAATGATGAGCTGGATACATCTTGATGACCTGACTAATATGTACATTCATGCATTAGAATCAAACATCAGCGGCGCATTTAACGCCACGGCAGATATCCAATGTACCAATAAAGAATTTTCGAAAGCACTATCTAAAGCTTTAAACCGACCTTTCTTTTTACCAAATATTCCAAAATTCGTTTTGCAAATTCTCTTCGGTGAAATGTCTATACTCCTATTTCAAGAGCGGAATTTGTCGAATCAAAAAATCAAATCAACAGGGTTTACATTCAAATACGCTAACATTCAATCTGCACTTAATTCGATATTTCAGAAATGAAAAAAGAAGTGACTATATTTTGGTTCCGAAGAGATCTTCGCTTAGAAGATAACGCAGGATTGTGGGCTGCATTGAAGTCTGGAGTTCCAGTATTGCCCATTTTTATTTTTGATAAAAATATCTTGAGCAAACTCGAAAATCGAATGGATGCTCGAGTTACATTTCTACACCAACAGATAACTCGATTGAATGAAGAACTTTCGCAGTATGGATCCACGATGCGTGTTTTTTATAGCACTCCTAAAGAAGTTTACGAAGAATTAGCACAAGAGTTCAACATAGCCCAAGTATGGACGAATCGGGATTACGAGCCATATGCGCAGCAGCGGGATCAAGAAATTTTCACATTCCTAAGATCAAAAAATATAGATTTTAAAGGGCTAAAGGATCATGTCATTTTTGAGAAAGAAGAAGTCTTGAAAGACGACGGAAAACCTTACACGATTTACACTCCATACAGCAGAAAATGGAAAGCCCATCTAAAACCTTATCACTACAAGGCTTATCCTACTTTGAAATACAAAAGCAATTTCATTCAACTAAAAAAAATCACTCCTCCTACTCTAGCAGAAATGGGATTTGAGCAATCTGCCTGTGAATTCCCAACTTTGGAAGTGAATAAGGACATCATTACGAAGTATGAATTGACACGTGATATTCCATCGATAAGAGGAACAACGCGATTGAGCTTGCATTTGCGATTCGGCACTATAAGCATTCGACAGTTAGTAGAAGTTGCATTGAAGACAAGCGAAAAATGGCTGAATGAACTTATTTGGCGAGATTTCTACCAAATGATCATCATTCATTTCCCTTACACAGTAGATAGTGCATTTAAGCCAGCCTATGATAGAATTGAATGGGACAACAATGTGGAGTTATTTGAAAAATGGTGCAAAGGAAAAACGGGCTATCCTATAGTTGATGCAGGCATGCGCGAACTAAACGAAACCGGATTCATGCACAATAGAGTTCGAATGGTTGTTGCTAGTTTTCTCACAAAACATTTGCTCATAGATTGGAAATGGGGTGAACGTTATTTTGCAGAAAAGCTTTTAGATTTTGAATTGGCAAGTAATATTGGAGGATGGCAATGGGCTGCAGGATGTGGTTGTGATGCTGCTCCCTACTTCCGGATTTTCAATCCGACTAGTCAAATGGAAAAGTTTGATAAAGAGAAAAAATACATTCGCAAGTGGGTACCCGAATTTGGCACTCCACTTTATGCAAAACCAATCGTCGATCACGTATTTGCGCGCAATCGATGTCTTGAGGTTTTCAAAAAAGCACTAAAGGAACAATAAATAGAATGTCGCACTAACTTTGAACCATGTTAGATACCATGCGTAATCTCAAAGTTGTAGACATTTCCTCAGTGTTGGCGGGGCCTTCTGTGGGTATGTTTTTCGCTGAATTAGGGGCAAAAGTCATAAAATTTGAAAACCCCAAAACACTAGGCGATGTGACACGCTCTTGGCGCACAAAAAACGAATCGATAGATTCTCCAGTAAGTGCATATTGGTCAAGTATAAATTACGGCAAAGACATTATGATGGTCGACATTTCTTCGTCAGAGGGTCACCAAAAATTGATGGAATTATTAGCTGATGCGGATATTCTAATTTCCAATTTCAAACAAGGTGATGATGTGAAATTTAATATCACTTACGAATCGCTTTCATTTCTATTCCCAAAACTGATTTGTGCATCCATAAGCGGATACACTTCAAATCCAGAGCGCGTTGCCTATGATGTAGTGTTACAAGCGGAAACTGGATTTATGAATATGAATGGCGCTGCCGATGGTGGTCCAGTAAAAATGCCTGTTGCCCTTATTGATATACTAGCTGCGCATCACTTGAAAGAAGGAATACTCTGTGCTTTGCTTGAAAGAGAAAAAACAGGAAAAGGAATGTTGGTTGATTGTTCTCTTGAAAAAGCGGGGCTAGCTTCATTAGTAAATCAATCAGCCAACTACTTGATGACAGGAGCCGTGGCTCAACGTGCGGGATCATTGCATCCCAATATCGCGCCTTACGGAGACATGTTTAAATGTGCAGATGACAAATACATTGTGCTTGCCATCGGCAGCGATAAGCAATTTGCAGAACTCACTTCTATACTCGGTATACCAGAAATTTCTACCAAAGATCTATTCATCAATAATGTATCTCGCCTTCAAAATCGTGATGCGCTTGATCTTGAATTATCCCAAGCTTTCATTCAAAAAAAATCTGATGCTTGGATGAAAGATTTCATTCAAAACAATGTTCCTGCCGGCGCCATTAAAGACATGGAAGAAGTGATGAAAAGCGAAGTTGCCCAATCTATGATTTTAGAGGAAAATGTAGAAGGACAGATAACAAAGCGACTGAGTTCAGTAGCCTTTACAATTAA
This sequence comes from Chryseobacterium gleum, assembly GCA_943372555.1. GTDB lineage: Bacteria > Bacteroidota > Bacteroidia > Flavobacteriales_D > Sanyastnellaceae > JAIXWP01. The sequence continues at coordinate 7,899 of CALRZB010000089.1, forward strand.
GCAGGAATCTTGATTTCGTATGCCTTGTTTGACTTATTTTTCAAATAGGATTGTCGAAGCCAAGGATTATGAAGCTTTAGAGTTTTGTAGTTAATCCCGTTCTGAGAAGCGTACGCAGCAAAATCTTCCACTCCCTGGTTCAAGGTAATTGTTGTTGTATTCAAAGGAGTATACAAGTCTGTAGGACGCACTACGAAGCCATACTTATCAGCATTATTCATCAATTCTTTTATCGCTAAAATTCTGAACACGTAGCGCGCAGTTTCTTCATTAAGCAACAATTGATAATAGTCTTTGCTACCTTGACGATCTGCTTGTTTTTGCACTCCACCCATACCCATGTTGTATGATGCTGCCACTAGCGACCATGTTCCGAAACGAGCATATGCATCTTTGAAATAAGCGCAAGCAGCACGTGTACTTTTTTCGACATGATATCTTTCATCCACTTCATCATTTACTTCAAGGCCATACTGTGTTGCTGTTTCGGGCAGGAACTGCCAAAAGCCCACGGCACCGCTTGGCGAGGTGGCATTGATGAAACCACTCTCGATGAGTGCTAAATATTTGAAATCATCTGGAATTCCTTGTTCTTTTAAAATAGGCTCGATCACCGGAAACCAACGATAGGCGCGTTTTATGGAAAGCAGTGTATTTGAATGCCAATAGGTATTGACAAGCATTTCACGATCAAATTTTTCTGCTACGTCCCATTGATCTAATGGTGCCATTTCGCCGCAGAAATCTGCCTTCTCCGGGAGAGGAAGTGAAAAAATTCGATAGCGTTCGTTGACATGTTTGAGGTAAGCCTCGTTTTCTTCTTTGCCCGGTTTAGAAGATGTGACCCAAGAAGAAATAAGAAGCACTATGATTGCAGCCGAGGCGCCAATTGCGCCAGAAAGCCAATAAACACGAGCATTATTCATCCTGCAAAGTTATAGTTTAAAGGTCGGGGGTTTCAGCTAAGTTCCAAAACAGTTTTCACCAAGTTGAGCGCAATAAAAATCAGAATAAACGAAAGTAAAAGAGATGCTCCAGTGCCAATGAATTGAACAATTTTTAACCCTTGTGACAGCACCGCCCCAATGATTGCTGCTATTAGCACCATAGCAAGGAAAATCTCCGTTCCATAGAATAGAGACAATCCAAAAAGGCTAAGCGACAAGATTAAAAGAATGGTCTTGTTTATTTCTAGCTTAACAATTCCTATTGTACCTAAAAGGTAGGCTGCAGTTCCAGCAATAGCGAATATTATTTCGAGGGTATCAAATGAAAAATATGGAGCGTCTTTTTGAAGAACTGCTGTAGCAAATGCAAAAAAGAAAAAGAAGTCACCGACCTTTTCTTTTTTCCAAGTATATTTCTTTGCAAGTCTGTTTAGCAGAAAAAGCACGGCGCAAAACACCAATGCATAAATAGCTATTACTATGATTCTAGCGACCAGCATTAACCGAAAAAGACATCTTGGTATTCCGAAAAATGTCTTGCAGCTTGGTCTTTTTCAGAGATGATAGGATTGTCTATTTCCCAATCAATCCCCAATGCTGAATCATTCCACAACATTGAACGGTCGTTTTCTTTGCTGTAATAATTGGTGCATTTGTAGGCAAAAATGGTATCGTCTTCAAGCACACAGAAACCATGGGCAAAGCCTTCGGGAACGAAAAGCTGGGTTTTGTTTTCAGATGAAAGAACAATCTTGAAATGTTGTCCGAACGTAGGCTGATTGAAGCGAAGATCGACAACCACATCTAGCACTGCACCTTTCACTACT
>CALRZB010000090.1:0-9571 GCA_943372555.1 Chryseobacterium gleum
TTAAAAAGGTAAATGACTCTCTCAACACAATCCGCCCCTATCTAGAGGCTGATGGTGGTGGCATTACCTTGGTGGAAGTAACTGATGACTTTACAGCAAAAGTAGAATTACACGGTGCGTGCACCACTTGCTCCATGTCGACCATGACAATGAAAGCCGGAGTGGAAGGAGCAATCAGGGCAGCAGTGCCTGAGATTAGAGCGGTAGAGGCTGTTACTACAGTATAACAACCAATACAATTTTCGCTAAGACGAACAAATGTTGGCGGAATTTGTTGCACTTGTTGACCGAAATTAAGCTTGATAGAATTTTGATTCCATTACTTTTACGGCCGATTTAGACTAATATAGATTATGATTGAAACAGATATCCTGGTAATTGGTGCTGGCCCTTGTGGTCTTTTCACCGTGTTTGAAGCAGGACTTTTAAAACTTCGTTGTCACCTTATCGACGCTTTGCCGCAAGCAGGTGGACAGCTTACAGAGATTTACCCGAAGAAACCGATCTACGATATCCCAGGATTTCCAGAAATACTTGCTGGTGAACTGATAGATAATTTGATGAAGCAGGCTGAGCCTTTCAAACCAGGTTTTACCCTTGGAGAAAGAGCTGAGTCTATTGAAAAAACAGAGGACGATAAATTCTTTATCGTCACTGGTTCTAGAGGAACAAAACACAAAGCGCCTGTGATAGCTATTGCAGGAGGTCTTGGATGTTTCGAACCACGCAAACCACCTATTTCAAATATCGGCGATTTTGAAGACAAAGGCATCGAGTACATTGTACGCGACCCTTCGATGTATAAAGGCAAACGCATTGTAATCAGCGGTGGTGGCGACTCTGCGCTTGATTGGTCAATTTATTTGGCTAACAATGGCGCTGAATCTGTCGCTCTAGTTCACAGAAGCAAAAGCTTCCGCGGACATCCAGATAGCGTTCAGAAAGTATTTGACATGGCTGCAGCAGGTAAAATCAATCTGATCACGGATGCTGAGATTACTGGTGTGAATGGCGATACTGTTCTTCACTCGGTAAAAGTTTCGCATCAAGATAATGGTGATAGCAATGTGGAGTGCGACCATTGGTTGCCACTCTTTGGATTGTCGCCAAAGCTCGGTCCTCTTGCAGAATGGGGATTGAACATTGATAAAAACTCTATTGAAGTAAATACATTCGACTACAGCACCAACGTTCCTGGCGTTTATGCAGTGGGTGATATCAATACTTATCCTGGAAAATTGAAATTGATTCTTTGCGGTTTCCACGAAACAACATTGATGGTTCAAAGTGCTTTCAAACGCATTTACCCTGATAAAAACTATGTCTTAAAATACACCACCGTTAATGGTGTAAATGGTTTCTAATACACAGCATCAAAGCAAATGGATAATCTGATTAAAGTTACTGTAGTTGATCGTCAAGGTGTAGAGCATGAACTCGAAGCACCGACGGATATGAACATGAATATGATGGAGCTTTGCAAGTCGTATGAACTGCCTGTAGAGGGCACTTGCGGTGGTATGGCCATGTGCGCCTCTTGTCACATGTATATTCTATCTGAGCATCCATTACACGATCGCAGCGATGATGAAGAGGCTATGCTAGATCAAGCTTTTTTTGTAAAAAGTAATAGCCGTCTTGGTTGCCAAATCCATTTGTCTAATGAACTAGATGGATTGAAAGTGCAACTCGCTGAAGTAGCTGGATAAGACTTTTTAAATCAGATGCTTATTTTTTAACTTGCCTGATTCAATGAGCTTTCGCAAATGCGAACTTTTGCGAGCTTGTTGAGTCAAATCGATATGGCCCACGTGATGACAGTCGGTGCCGATATAAGATATCATTCCTGCGTCAATCAACTTCTCTGAAACCCGCTTAATCTCTGGTCCATAATGACCAGTAATGGAATTAATATTCAGTTGAAGCGCGATATCTTGATCAAAGAAGTTTTCGTATTTCTTGAAATTCTTGTGATAATACGGATAACGCTCTGGATGAGCTAGTATAGGTCTGTAGCCGCGCAACTGCATATTAAATATTGCACGTTGAACGGAAGGAGGTTCGGAATCAAATGACAATTCAAAAAGAACATTCTTTCTACCAAACGTGAGTAGCAATTCTTTTTCTATTAAATCTTCAAAATGTTCATCTAAAAAATATTCAGCTGCCACTTGGAATTCAACATCAAGGTTGTTTTCTGCAATGGCTTTTTTTACGGCTTCGTATTTCGGGAAAATTGTTTCGGGGGAATTGAAATACAAGTCTCGGTATATATGCGGTGTAGTGATGAATTTGGAAAAGCCCATTTCTTTGAGCTGTCCAATTAATATCAACGAATTTTCGATAGTCTCGGCTCCATCATCTATTCCAAAAAGCAAATGGCTGTGCATGTCGACACCGACCAATGAAAAATCTATTGGTTCGATTTCTGGCTCAACTGTTTTCTTTGAAAATAGACCTAAAAAACCCATTTGAAATTATCGTTGTTCGTACTGCGCTTCGTAGTACTTTTTATAATTGCCCGAAGTTACGTTATTCAACCACGCTTCATTCGCTAAATACCAATCAATTGTTTTTGAAAGCAATTCTTCGAATGGCTGTGTTGGTTCCCAACCAAGTTCGTTTTTGATTTTGGTAGCATCGATTGCGTAGCGCATGTCATGTCCAGCGCGGTCTTTTACATAAGTGATGAGTTTCAAACTTTCTCCTTCTGCACGACCCAATTTCTGATCCATCAATTTGATGAGCATGTGCACCAAATCAATATTTTTCCACTCATTATTCCCACCTACGCAATAGGTTTCACCGCTTACGCCTTTCATAAAAACCACTTCGATAGCGCGGGCATGATCTTCAACCCAAAGCCAATCGCGGATATTTTCACCCTTGCCATATACAGGCAGAGGATTGTTGTTTTTGATATTGTGAATCATCAACGGAATCAACTTTTCTGGGAAATGATGACTGCCGTAGTTGTTGCTGCAATTTGTTACAACAACAGGCATTCCGTAAGTATGATAATATGCTCTAACGATATGGTCGCTGCTCGCTTTACTAGCGCTGTAGGGACTGCGCGGATCGTATGGCGTTGTTTCTGAAAATTTACCTTCTGGACCTAGTGAACCAAATACTTCGTCTGTTGAAATGTGATGGAAACGTTTTCCATTGAAATTGCCTTTCCAGATTTCTAAAGCAGCACCAAGCAGATTTGATGTTCCATTAATATTGGTTTCAATAAAGGCATCAGGGCCTGAGATACTGCGATCGACGTGACTTTCAGCCGCTAAGTGCATTACCCCATCAAATTGTTCTTTCACGAATAAATCACGGATGAACGCTTTGTCATTGATATCGCCTTTTACAAAAGTGTAATTGGAATTGTTTTCAACGTCGGTTAAGTTCTCGAGATTGCCCGCATAGGTTAGCTTATCCAGATTGAAAATTTGAAAATGGGGATACTTATTCACCATAAGGCGAACGACATGCGAGCCGATAAATCCAGCTCCTCCGGTGATGAGGATTTTCATAAGTCCAAATTTAAGGCAATTTCTTAAAGGCTAGATTAACTAATCAATTGAGTTTAAATTCTACACCAATTCTAAACCAACGGCCCGGCATTGGAATGAATCCTACCTCTTTGTATTCGCGATCTAGAATATTTGTGACATCACCAGTAAAGCGCCATTTGTTATGATTATAAGCAATTCTATAATCAAGCACACCGTATTCTTGACCCTTGAAACGCTCATTGTATCTGAATGTGAAAGAGTGCGAAAGGTTCTGGCCAGTTCTAATTGACAACATAGCTGTCAACTGATGACGAAGGTGTTCTAGCGCATATTTACTTTCCAAATTATCGTTCAATAACGTAGCATCGAGGTAAGTGTAGCTCACACGCGCTACAGTCGGCGCTACCTTATACATTGCGCTCTGATTGAAATTGTAGGATGCAGAAATATCTGCCCCTTTTACCTGCACATGTTGGAAGTTTCGTGGTTGGAAATCCGCGTTTACGCTATCTCTCACGAAGTCAATGAAATTATCGATATCTCTTACGAATCCAGAAGCTTGCCATGTAATATTTCTTGATTTATGCTTGAATCCAGCTTCCATATTGAAAGCATTTTCTGGTTGAAGATTGGCATTACCAATATTAGATGGTCCATCATAATAGAGGTCCGTGTAAGAAGGTAATCTGTTTGATAATCCTGCATTGAAGAAGAATCGAAGACCGCGGTATACATGCATATTCAACTCTAGTCCTGGATAAATATTCCAGCCAAAATCGGTATTGTATTGTGCATTGGCTCCTGCAGTAAGGGTAGAGTTATTGCTGAAGTATATTCTGTATTCTCCATAGAATGAATGGTAATATCGTTCGTATTTTCCCAAGTTATTGCTGCGAATTAATTCTCCACGACTCTCATATCCGCCGCCTACAAAATGGCGGTTGGCTATCTGACGACTAACATGAAGTTCAGCACCTGCAGAACTTCCAAAGTGATTGTTTCTGTAGTACGAAGGATTTTCTTTTTTGAAAATATAATCATCGTGATTGTATCTCCAATACACGTTGGAGTAGAAGTGCCATTGGTTTTTATTTATAGTGAAATTAGCACCACCAAAAGTGGTGGTCACTTTTTCTACAGAATTGACATCGTATGGAGGAGCGTAGAATGAATTCGCACCGAAATCGTTGAATACAGCGCCACCCATAAGATTGAATGTGCCTTTCAACGCTTGGATGCGACCGAGGTAGTTGACACGCGATTGCTCGTTTTGTGAATTGTAGCGATATCCATTTGTATTCAGATATGAAACATCCACTTGGTGACCTGATTTTGGACGTTGAATGCCCACACCGGCGCGTATTCCACTTTGATAATACATGTCGCCACTGGCAGTGTCGGTCTCAAAATTCGACCCTGCAAATGTGCTTACGTAGGCGCGACCATTTTGACCAGGATTTTTAGTGATAATGTTTATAGCTCCTGCCATTGCGTTCGCACCATAGATGCGACTTGCAGAACCTTTTAGAATTTCGATTCTTTCAATAGCAGTGATATCAAAGGGCAAGTTCATTTGGTGGTGACCTGTTTGTGGATCACGCATCGGAATGCCATTCACTAATACAAGCACTTGCTCAAATGTGCTTCCTTGAATGCTAAGGTCGCTTTGTCCGCCCATCACTCCGCGTTGACGAAGATCAACTCCCGCGATGTAGGTGAGGGCCTCACTAACTGTTTGCACAGGTAGTCTTTGTAAATCTTGAGATGTTATGATTTGAACGTTTCGACCGGCAGCTGAAATAGATTGACCGTACAATCGCTTTTCAGTAATTTGAAGCTCTGGTAGATCATAAGCACTGACTGGTTTTAATGGAATTGACTCAATTATCTTAGCAGAAGTTATTGTATCCTGTGCTACTGAATTTTGACTAGTAACTAAAAGAAAAACGGCGGTAAAAACCGCCGTTGAAAATATTGCTTTGAAATTCATTTTCTGAGGTTTGGGCGCGAAATTAGGCCGCCTTCAACGCAACTAAACAAATTACATTGTCATAATTCTGTTATAATTACAAACTCCAGTACTCAAGTTCTTGAATACTACTGCGATACAATCCCTTTAAATCAACAAAAACACCTTTGCCATCTTTCATTAATGACTTGATATAGGCTTCGTCGAGATTCATGTATTCTTTGTGCGAAACAGCGAGAATTACAGCGTCATAAGAACCTATTGTAGGTTCTTTTGCTAATTCAAATCCATACTCTTCATGCAGCTCATGTGATTTAGCATGTGGATCTACAACTTCAACCTCTACGCTGAATGATTCCAATTCGCGGATGATATCTACTACTTTAGAATTACGAATATCACTTACATTTTCTTTGAATGTAGCACCCATCACCAGCACTTTTGATTCAAGTGCATTGCGACCGAGTTCTAGTATTTTTTTCACGGTTTGCTTTCCTACATAAAAGCCCATGCTGTCATTCACATAACGAGCTGAACTAATTACTTTAGAAAAATAACCAACTTTCTTCGCTTTATAAACGAGGTAATATGGGTCAACACCAATACAGTGTCCGCCTACAAGTCCGGGAGAGAAATTCAAGAAGTTCCACTTGGTGCTTGCCGCTTCCAAAACGTCATAGGTGTTTACACCCATTTTAGTAAGGATAAGCGATAGCTCATTGATCACAGCGATGTTCACGTCGCGCTGTGTGTTCTCAATGATTTTGCAAGCTTCAGCAACCTTGATTGTGGTCGCTATAAATGTGCCTGCATCCACAACAAGCTTGTATACATTGCTGATTTCTTCAGCAGATTCTTTGTCGCATCCACTAACCACTTTCGTAATCGTGCGAATGGTATTTTTCTTATCACCAGGATTAATACGCTCTGGAGAATAACCGACTTTGAAATCAGCACCCATTTTCAATCCGCTCAATTCTTCTAGAATTGGAACGCAATCGTCTTCTGTGCAACCAGGATAAACAGTAGATTCATAAACAACATAATCTCCTTTTTTCAAGACTTTTCCTACGGTGCGAGATGCGCTGAGTACCGGTCCCAAGTCAGGAAGATTCATATTATTGATTGGAGTTGGAACAGCTATAATAAAGAATGTAACGTCTCTCAAATCCTCAATGTCACACGAAAATTGAATATCTGCTCCTTCGAAAGCTGAAGCATCAAGCTCGTTGGATGGATCTTGATTATTCTTCATCATCTCAACACGAGCTGCATTGATGTCGAAGCCTATAACTTTGATTTTTTTTGCAAATTCCAACGCAATTGGAAGTCCAACATAACCAAGGCCGATAACAGCAAGTTTGGTTTCTTTGTTTGTGAGTTTATTATAAATCATAGGGCGTATTTCTAAGCAATGGGTATGACTTTTCCGTCGATTTTCTGATATTTTTCTTGGCTCTCCGGACAAGTCGCGAAGCCGTTTTCATCAAAGTTTAAACGATGTCCGAATTTAGACATCCATCCAATTTGACGAGCAGGATTTCCAACAACAAGTGCAAATGGAGGAACCTCTTTTGTAACAACAGTGCCAGCTCCAATAAAGGCATATTCTCCTATAGGATTGCCGCAAACAATGGTTGCATTCGCACCAATGCTAGCTCCTTTTCCTACATGAGTGGATAGATATTGATCTCTTCTAACAACGGCGCTTCGCGGATTCATCACATTGGTGAACACGCATGAAGGTCCTAAAAACACATCATCTGCGCAAATCACTCCAGTGTATAAGCTCACGTTGTTTTGCACCTTCACATTATTTCCGAGCACTACATCAGGAGATACTACCACGTTTTGACCAATATTGCATTTTTCTCCAATTATGCTATTGGGCATAATATGAGAAAAGTGCCAAATCTTTGTTCCAGCCCCAATTGTGCAACCTTCATCAACGATCGCAGAGGGATGGACAAAATAGGGTAGGGTCGATTCTGACATTATTTATTGATATAACTAGTAAAGTCTTTGTGCTCAACTTTAGTAAGTTCTTCTTGTGACAATGATTTGAAATAATCATAAGTGATTTTCAATCCATCTGCACGATTCACTTTAGGCTCCCAACCGAGCAGTTGACGAGCTAGTGTGATATCTGGTTGACGTTGTTTTGGATCATCCACAGGAAGATCTTTGTACACCACTTTTTGATTGGTTCCCGTCAATTTGATAATCTCTTCCGCGAAATCTTTAATCGTTATTTCATCTGGATTACCGATGTTTACTGGACTGCTATAATCGCTCATTAGAAGACGAACTATTCCTTCTACTAAATCATCAACATAACAGAATGAACGCGTTTGACTTCCATCACCGAAGATGGTCAAATCCTCTCCACGCAATGCTTGTCCGATGAAAGCAGGCAAAACACGACCATCATTCAGTCGCATTCTTGGTCCGTAGGTATTGAAAATTCTAACGATACGTGTTTCTACTCCGTGGAATGTGTGATAGGCCATTGTGATAGCCTCTTGGAAACGCTTTGCTTCATCATACACACCGCGCGGACCAACAGGGTTAACATTGCCCCAATATGATTCACGTTGAGGGTGAACAGTTGGGTCGCCATAAACTTCGCTTGTGCTCGCGATAATCAATCGAGCATTTTTTTCTTTTGCTAAACCAAGACAGTTGTGTATTCCGAGTGAACCTACTTTCAAGGTTTGAATTGGAATTTTCAAGTAGTCAATCGGACTTGCAGGTGAAGCGAAATGCAAGATATAATCTAGCTCTCCCGGTACATGGATGAATTTTGAAACATCGTGATGATGGAATTCAAAATGCTCATGTGGGAATAAATGCTCAATGTTTTTAAGGTCCCCTGTAATCAGGTTATCCATGCCTATAACATGGTAGCCATCCTTTATAAAGCGATCACATAGGTGTGAACCTAGAAATCCTGCGGCACCTGTAATTAGTACTTTCTGCATGTATTATTTGTTATCAGCAATTGTTTCGCGACCAATACTCTTGTAGAAGAAACCTAGTTTTTTCATTTTATCTAGATCATATAGATTTCTGCCGTCGAAAATTGTCTTCGTTTTAAGCGCGCCTTCTATCTTATCGAAATCAGGGTTGCGGAACGCACTCCATTCTGTGCAAATCAACAATGCGTCAGCGTCTTGTAGAGCAGAGTATTGATCAGCAGCATATTCTATGGCGTAGTTCTTTTGCTTTTTCACATTCTCCATAGCTTCTGGATCATAAGCAGAAACTGTTGCACCAGCAGCCAACAAATGCTCAATCATATACAAAGCTGGAGCCTCGCGGATATCATCTGTGTCTGGTTTGAATGCCAATCCCCAGATTGCAATTTTTTTGTCTTTTAGGTCTTTTCCAAAGTGATCTAAAATCGGGCTAAGTAGAGCAGTTTTTTGACGCTCGTTTACCTTCATTACACTTTTCAATATTTTGAATTCATAGCCGGCATCCATTCCACTTTTAGCAAGTGCCTGAACATCTTTAGGGAAACAGCTTCCGCCGTAACCGATGCCAGGGAAAAGGAAACGCTTTCCTATACGGCTATCTGAACCGATACCCAAGCGAACCATATCCACATCTGCGCCTACTTGTTCGCAGAAGTTAGCGATTTCATTCATGAAAGAAATTTTGGTTGCTAAGAATGCATTCGCAGCATACTTCGTCAACTCAGCGCTCCTTTCATCCATGAAAAGAATTGGATTGCCTTGGCGTGTGAAAGGCTTGTATAGCTCTTCCATGATCTCACGCGCTCTGCTGCTGGTAGTTCCAACAACAACGCGGTCTGGCTTCAAGAAATCTTCTACAGCAAAACCTTCACGCAGGAATTCAGGGTTAGAAACCACATCGTATTGTTCTTTCGCATTTGTAGCAACTGCAGCTTTTACAAGCTCGCAAGTCCCTACAGGAACTGTGCTTTTATCAACGATAACTTTATAGTCTTTCATCAATGGTCCCAATTGTTTAGCCACATTGAGGATGTATGAAAGATCGGCACTACCATCCTCACCTGGAGGGGTTGGTAGGGCTAGGAAAATGATTTTAGCTTTATCAACTGCTGCTG
>CALRZB010000091.1:0-9561 GCA_943372555.1 Chryseobacterium gleum
ATAAAACAGTCAACCTCAGCCAAGACGTTTATCATGGTCGTCATGCAGCAGCTGCTGCTGTGGCATCTCACGAATGTGGGCATGCTGTGCAACACGCCACTGCATATTCTTTCCTTCAAATGAGAAGCGCTATTGTTCCAATCGTTAGCGTGGCAGGTGGAATTATGCCATGGGTCTTTATGGCCGCAATCCTTATGGCATCGCGATTCCCACAATTGCTTTTGCTTGCTATTGTTGCTCAAGCAATTCTTACTCTTTTCAGCATCATCACTTTACCAGTTGAATTTGACGCTAGCGCGCGCGCTCTGGCGTGGATTAAAAACAATAATGTAGTAGTGAATTCTGAGTACGACGATGCCAAAGACGCTTTGAAATGGGCTGCTTTGACATATGTTGTTTCCGCTCTAGCTGCCATTGCACAACTTACTTACCTAATCATGCTATACGCAGGTGGTGGTCGCCGCCGTGACTAACTTTCCTACATTTGCGAACGCTTATTGATTCGCTATGTCTGAAAAACGCCAGCCCGCGCTGTTATTTATTTTTATAACCCTTCTCATTGATGTTATTGGGCTTGGTATTATTATACCGGTCTTACCCACATTATTAAAAGAAATTACAGGAGAAGGTATTGATGCAGCAGCAAACTACACAGGCTGGCTCATGATGGCTTTTAGCCTAATGCAATTCATCTTCTCACCTATTCTTGGCAGCCTTAGCGATAAGTATGGCCGCCGGCCTATACTTCTTCTTTCGCTTTTCGGTTTTGGACTTGACTATATCCTTCTAGCCTACGCGCCAAATCTGACTTGGCTTTTTATCGGTAGAATTATCGCCGGAATTATGGGAGCCAGCTTTACAACGGCTTCAGCATACATCGCCGATATAAGCACTCCTGAAAAACGCGCACAAAATTTTGGACTCATCGGAGCCGCTTTTGGCCTAGGTTTTATCATAGGTCCTGTCATTGGCGGTCTGCTCGGAAGCTTTGGTCCACGAATTCCTTTCTTCGCTGCGGCAATACTCACCTTGGTCAACTTCCTCTATGGCTACTTCATCCTTCCTGAATCATTACCTAAGGAGAAAAGAAGAGAATTTGATTGGAAAAGAGCAAATCCTAAGGGTTCTTTAGAACATCTATTCAAATACAAGTTTATCGCGGGTCTCGTTTTGTCGCTTGTAATCATCTACATCGCATCTCATGCCATACAAACGAATTGGTCATTCTTCTGCATTGAACGATTCCAATGGACAGAAAGACAAATTGGCACTTCACTCGGAGCTGTGGGAATTCTCGTGGCATTGGTTCAAGGACTCCTTATACGATATATTAATCCCAAACTCGGCAACGAGCGTTCTGTCTATCTCGGAATCTTCCTCTATGCAGCAGGATTTTTTCTTTTTGCGTTTGCCAATGCGGGGTGGATGATGTACGCTTTCCTAATACCATATTGTCTTGGAGGTATCGCTGGACCTGCTTTGCAAAGCATGATGTCTGCAGCTGTGCCTGACAACGAACAGGGTGAACTGCAAGGGGCTTTAACTAGTTTAATCTCACTCACTTCGATCTTCGGCCCTCTTCTTATGACAGGGATTTTCTCTTACTTCATCGGACCAAATACCCCCTTCTATTTTCCGGGCTCATCATTCTTTGTTGGCGGTGCAATGACCATTGTAAGTGGAATTCTTGCCTATCGTGCCCTGCACCCATCTCGAAGAGAATAAATACAATAGGCGGTATTGCACTTATATTTGCCCAAATGTTGAATAAAGCCCTCTTTCTCGACCGCGACGGTGTCATCAATCACGACCCTGGAGATTATACTTTTTCTGCTGAAGAATTTATAATCCTTCCAACCGTAATCGATGCCCTAAAAATGGCACAGGACAAAGGCTACAAAATCATCATTATCACCAACCAAGGTGGAATTGCAAAAGAACTCTACACGCACGAAACCGTTCATGAAATTCATGAAAAATTGTATCGCGCATGTGAGGAAAAGGACGTTCATATCACTGCAATTTATTATTCTCCTGATCATTCAGAAATAAGCAATTCTCTTTCTAGAAAGCCCGAGAGCCTTATGATTGAACGCGCACTTGCGAGATATGAAATAGATCCAACGAGAAGCATTATGATTGGAGATCGCGATCGCGATGTTCAATGCGCCAATAAAGCAGGCGTGGCTGGAATTAAAATCCCTACTAATGCGCCACTCATCGATTACGTTATAAATTTGGAGGCATAATGAGTTACGTTTTCCATCGCGGCGAATATATCAACGAGAATCAAGCATTCATTGCTAAGGATAATCGTGCGTTCCGATTGGGAGACGGCTTCTTTGAAAGCATGCGTGTAATAAATGGGAAGGTTCTTTTTCTCGAAAACCATTTCTCTCGCATCGTTGACACCTTAAAAGCTTTAAAAATGAATTCCGCAGAAGGATTCAATATCGAGCTCGTGCGCAACCAAATTCAAGGACTTTTACAAAGAAATAATATTACAAAAGGTGGTCGTGTACGTATCACTTTCTATCGTCGTTCTACCGGGAATTACTTACCACACACTGATGATGTTGGATATCTAATCGAATCTGAACCTCTTTTAGAAAATGAATTTACACTCAACAGCATAGGAAAGACAATTGACATCTTTACTGATTTCAAAAAGGACATCAATAAACTTTCAATTTTCAAAACATTGAATGCGCAACTATACATTATGGCCGCGCTTCATAGCAAAGAAAAAAACCTTGATGATGCACTTATTCAAAACAATAAGTTCGCGATCATAGAGTCGATTTCTAGCAATATTTTTATTGTCTCAAATGGTGTTCTCTATACGCCTTCTCTTCAGGATGGATGTATCGCAGGTACAATGAGGATGAACATCATTAACCTTGCTTTAGACAATAAAATCAAGGTGTACGAATGCACTTTAAACCCGCAAAACTTGCTTGCTGCCGATGAATTGTTTCTCACAAATGCAGTAAAGGGAATTGAATGGGTAGTAGCGTATCGTACCAAAAGATATTTCAATGAAATGTCAAAGAAAATGATTCAGTTGCTGAATCAAACTGCCGTGCAGTATAGCGAAACCGACCGACTTTAAACTCTTACGCGAGGATCAATCCACGCATACAGCAGATCTACCAGCATGTTGATTATTACGAAGGCTGCTGCTATCACTATTACGCCACCCATTACTACAGGTAAATCTTGCTTTTCTATAGCCGTGAACATTTCTTGACCAAGTCCTTTCCATCCAAAGACAAACTCCACAAATACTGCGCCTGCCAACAAAGAAGCGAACCAGCCGCTCACCGCTGTAATTACAGGATTCAGTGCATTTCTCAAAGCATGCTTTACTACTACTCTGGTCTCAGAAAGTCCTTTAGCTCGTGCAGTCCTTATATAATCCTGCGACATCACCTCAAGCAAAGAACTTCTTGTCAATTGCACAATCACTGCCAATGGACGAATCGTTAGGGTAATCAGAGGAAGTATTGCATTTTTCAGATCAAGATATTCTCCCTTAAAAACATCTACACTATAAAGCGAACCCGTCATGTTTAATCCTGTTCCCGGTAAATCAATATTCAATAATGGAATATGAATTTGTTCGCGCCACAAGACAGCACCAATCCAGGCTACAAGTATTGCCACGAAAAATGAAGGGCCTGCCATTCCTAGCGCAGAGATAAAAAGTAACAACCGATCTATGAAGGTGTCTTTTTTCAATGCCGAAATAATTCCAAAAACCAAACCTATCAAAAGTGCCAAGGTTATTGAAACCACTGCCAGAACTACTGTTCCTGGCATTACTTCTTTTAAAATCTCAGAAACATTTCTCTCGGAAAGAAAACTTCTCTTCAAATATGGAGTCTTCAAAGCAATACTTTTCGATTCAGAAAATCTGATTATTTGGAAGCCTGTATACTTTTCTTGATCAAAGAAAACTCTACTTGATGAATCAGTTGGATTGTGCCATGATAAGGGCGAAAGATCATTGAGATAAAGGACATATCGTTTCGAAAGCGACATATCCAAATCCAATTTTCTCCGCATTTGATCAACGACAGTTTGCGGAGCATTTTCTCCCACGAGATTGCGCACAGGATCTGAAGGAGAAAGGTTAAATAGAAAAAAAACAACAGTCACCACACCCCAAAGGACGAGCAAACTATAAAGTGTTTTTTGAAGAATAAACTTTCCCATTTCGAAAACGAAGGAAAACAAAAAGTCCCGATGCTACTCGGGACTTTAGATTACTTTTTAACTATGGAGTATGAATCAAAGTGGAATACTCTGGCACATCGCCTCCAGCCCACATATTGATCACCTTTCCTTTCTCCATATAAATCAAGCCCGGATTTGCGCGAATCATTGTTTTAAGCACTTTTTCATCTCCTTGCAAGAATGGAAAAGCCAATTGATGTTCATGTCTGTAATTTTCACACTCATCATATCCAGCCGTAGTAAAGCCAAAAAACTGCTTTCCATCTGTTTCAGCTTTAATCGCAAAATCTGTAAGGTCTTTTAAATCTTTTGTCTTCGCTTCTTCTAGATTCCACATTACCAAAAGGAAAATAGCGGGTGCATCTAAAATAGAATCGAGCACATCATTTCCCTCCATATCCATAGCCGACAGATCCAAAATCTTAGGTTCGTAGCCATCTTTTATTTTCTTAGAAAATGTAAACTCAGGTTGGATTTTCCAAAGTGAATCCTTCCAAATTTGCTCATTCAAATAAGCTTGGCTATCCATCTTCTTTATCTCTCCACTTGAAGAATGCTTGAGAGTGTAATAGGTCATGTACTCAGGAGGCTCAAGACCTAATTCTTCTGCAGTTTTCATATTCTCTCTAATATCCGAACCAATAGCATAAGGTCGGTAATCCTTTAAAGGAAGATGTACGTAAGTCCAATATTGTGTGAGTCCACAAACTAACAAAACCCCTGAAGCCATGAGCCATTGTTTGCCTTTTGAAAACTGTTTCAAGCCAATACCAACAGCACTTGCAACAACAATAAATACCACAGGAAAATACCAATCGAACATTTTATAACTAAAGCCTAGAACTATAAGTGCAGCAATAGTTACAATAACTGCGTCGTCTTTCCAATCATTCAATTTCACTTTTCCCATCCAAGCAAAAATGAAAAATGGAAGTACGAAAGGAAGCAAGAAAATATCTTTGTAAAAAGACTCCCAAGGAGTGAGTTTGATCGCATCACCAAAGCATCCGCAAGAAGTTACACACTCTGGTGTATCTGTGAATGTTGTTCCATCAACTGCAGTGAATGTCATCTGCTGCAAAGGATCACATGTCGCTGTGTAATAAGTTAACCAAGCGAAAAAGAGCGTCATAAACAACAATAAGCTCGATGTGAGTTTTGGCCAAGCACCAAGCAATGTTGCCACGCCCACTAGCACTTCTCCAATTACGATAAACATGGCTATTGGAACTGTATATGGCAGCAACTCAGGAAAGCCTAAAGCCTTTACCGAAAAATATTCCTCGAGTTTGTAGGCAAAGCCCACCACATCATTGACTTTAATTAAGCCAGAAACGATGAAGAGAGCGCCGACAATAATTCGGCAGATAGAGATAACAACTTTCATAAACTTACTATTTGTAATTGAAGTCTGCAATAATGGGCCGCAGGTTGTATCACTATCCCCTGTTTAACCTCGCATTAACTTTCTCGGTTCTCGACCACGAGTTTGATAAGTGCGAAAACAGAATAATTAATCATATCGCGATAGCCACTGTCTATGCCTTCTGAAACCAAGGTTTTTCCTTCATTGTCTTCAATCTGTTTAATGCGAAGTAGTTTCATTAGAATCAGATCTGTAAAAGAGGAAACCCGCATATCTCTCCATGCTTCGCCGTAGTCATGATTTTTATTCATCATCAGATCCTTGGTAATGTTGACTTCCTTGTCGTAAAGTGCGATTGCTGCCTCTGGATCCATCTCAAGCGGTGCGTCTGAAGACAATTCCATCTGAATAAGGCCCATCACAGAGTAATTGAGAATGCCGATGAATTCATCGACAATACCCTCGCCTACTTTGCTAGTGCCCTTTTCCTCAAGGGTTCTAATGCGCTGAGCTTTAATAAAAATCTGGTCCGTAAGACTTGTGGTTCTGAGGATTCGCCATGCAGTGCCGTAGTCTTTTGTCTTTTTAGAAAAGAGGTCGCGACAAATTTGTATCGCGCTATCGTATTGTTGGGAGGTTTTATTCACCTTATGTTCAATATTTGTAGGCAAATTTGACACACAAGTTCCAATAACACTATTTTATTTTGATTAAAAACGAATTTTCTCCATTTACTATGCAAGTTGGCGGCAAGCTAATACATGCTGAAAAGCCAATGATTATGGGGATTTTGAATCTTACACCCGACTCTTTTTATACTGTTAGCAGAACTAGTGAGGAGGCTATAATTGAAAGAGCAAGGCTAATGATTGACCAAGGAGCTGATATTTTGGACATTGGCGGCCAAAGTACACGCCCCGGCGCGGAAAGAATTTCTGCAGAAGAAGAATGGTCGCGCGTGGAGTTGGGTCTTAAAGCAATTCGTAAAGCTTTTCCAGCAATACTTATATCTATTGACACTTTTTACGGCAGTGTGGCTGAAAAAGCAGTTCAACTAGGCGCCAACATTATCAACGATGTAAGTGCAGGCAGCATTGACCCCAATATGTTTGAAATTGTCGGTCGACTCCAAGTCCCCTATGTACTGATGCATATGCAAGGTGATCCACAATCCATGCAGAAATCGCCAGTTTACACAGATGTTGTTCAAGACAGTATTTTCTTTTTTTCTAAAAAAATAAATGAGCTGAGACAAGCTGGAGTAAAAGACATCATACTCGACCCCGGCTTTGGATTCGGAAAAACTATTGAGCATAATTACACTATTCTCTCAAAATTGGGTGAATTCAAAATATTGGAATGTCCTCTTCTTATAGGAATATCACGAAAGAAAATGATTCAAAACGCCACGGGATCAGATGCTGAAAACGCATTGAATGGAACCGTTGCTGCCAATACAATCGCACTCCTAAACGGCGCGTCTATCCTGCGCGTTCATGATGTACATGCAGCAAAAGATGCTATATCAATTGTGAATTTTATCAAATAAAAAAAAGGCCCATTCGGTGGAATGAGCCTGATTAATACTTGAGTATTTTATTACTTCGGAACCTCTACTTTGTCATAAGCTGAGCAAGTAGCATGATTTGTAGAAGTACATGACTGAAGGGCGACGCCAATGGTCAATAGTCCTAAGAATACAATGATTAGCTTTTGGAGAACATTGTGTGACCAGTCTTGATGTGATTTCATTTTTTTAATGTTAGAATTCAGGGTTATTGTGTTTTGTGTTTTTGAACGTCGATTTTTAAAAAATGTTGCATTTTTTACTCATTTCATGGATGTAGTAGGTACCACAAACCGATAAGCGCGACAGACCATGTCAAGAAGCGCTTTGCTTTTAAGGAATTCAATGTAATCATTGGATACAGGTTTTAATTGGTATTTCCCTGCATCCATGAGAGACTTATCGTGCAGGTTAATATTTATTACGATATCACCTGCTAAAGGTTTCATTTTTAGACTAAACCGACTGTTTTCTTGCCAGAAGAGTGTTTTTCATCAACGAAACAATTGTCATCGGACCAACACCGCCAGGAACCGGTGTGATGAAAGAGCATTTAGGTGCTACTTCGTCAAATTTTACATCGCCTGCGATTCTATAACCTGACTTCCTTGAGCTATCAGAAATTCGAGTAATTCCCACGTCCACCACCACAGCACCTTCTTTAATCATTTCCGCCGTGATGAACTCTGGCTTGCCTAATGCGGCAATAACGATATCTGCGCTCTTGATAAACTCAGCCAAATTTTTGGTTCTGCTATGTGTAATGGTAACCGTGCAGTTTCCTGGGTTTGCATTCCTTTGGAGAAGAATACTAACAGGAAGTCCTACAATATTTGAACGACCAATCACAACGCAATGCTTGCCTTCTGTTTCTACTCCATTGTATTCAAGCAACTGCATAATCCCGTATGGCGTAGCTGGTAAGAATGTTGGGAGGTTCAATGCCATGCGTCCTACATTCTCTGGATGAAAACCATCAACATCTTTTTTGGGGTCAATCGCAAGTAGAACATTCTGCTCGCTAATATGCTTTGGCAGTGGAAGTTGAACAATATAACCATCTATTTTCGGGTCATTATTGAGCTGCTTAACGATTTCCAAAACTTCCTCTTCTGTTGCACTCGAAGGTCTCGTGATCAATGAAGATTCAAAACCAATCTCATCGCAAGCCTTCACCTTGGCTCCCACATATGTTAAACTTGCGCCATTATCGCCAATAAGCACAGCTGCAAGATGGGGTCTTCTCTCACCTCTTTGTATCATTGCCTCAACTTCGGCTTTTAATTCACCTTTGATTTTCAACGCAGTAGCAGTTCCATCGAGAAGTTTCATAGCAAGAATGGTATTTTTTGGTCGTATTGCAAAGGAAAGGAATTGAAGCCGAATTTGGAATTAAAAAAAAAAGATGGTGTACAAATGACACTTTCCTATATTTGACGAAAACAACCCAGCAGATAATGAAAACATTCTACTTGTCAGTATTGCTAACATTCGTTGTATTTGGTGTAAAAGCCCAAATTCTAACTTCTAGTCCTGCATTCCCGACTCAAACCGACAACATCACCATCTACTACGATGCAACATCTGGGAATGGAGATCTTACTGGTGTGGTTCCTATTTATGCTCACACCGGAGTTATCACAAATTTAAGTTCTAGTAACACAGACTGGCAACATGTGCAAGGCAATTGGGGTCAAGTAGACGCAAGTGTCTTAATGACTCCAATGGGGAATAATATGCACAGCATCACTATTAATCCCCAAACATTCTATGAATTGGGTGGTGGTGAAGTAGTTTCAAAACTTGCTTTTGTTTTTAGAAATCAAAACGGATCAATAGTAGGTCGCAATGCTGATGGCAGCGATATCTATATGAATATCTATCAAGATGGATTCAATGCAGGATTCACTGTGCCTGGTGTTAACAGCACAATTGTAGATCCAGCAACCAACTTTGATATCAATTGCTCTAGCTCAGCATCTGCAACAATTACACTAACAGTAAATGGAAGTGAGGTTGCATCGCAAAGTGGAATTACTTCTCTTGATTATGTATTTAATGAGACTGCTTCAGGAGAATACTTGCTTGAAATGACTGCGGACAATGGTTCTACAATCATTACAGATCAGACAACAATTATAATACTTCCATCACCCAATGTGGCTGCATCACCAGCAGGTACTATAGATGGAATCAATTATATCAACTCATCAACTGTTCGTCTTCAAATTTATGCTCCAAACAAGGATTATATTTTTGTGGTTGGCGATTTCAATGGTTGGGAAATCGATCTAGACTATATGATGAATCGCACTCCAGACGGTGCAACATATTGGCTTGATATCACAGGATTAAATCCAGATACAGAATACAGATTCCAATATCACAT
>CALRZB010000092.1:0-9428 GCA_943372555.1 Chryseobacterium gleum
CACAGCGATTGCAACTGTAATCTGTGTAGGAATAGCGTTCATCGCGCAGATGTCGCTGAGATTAACCGCCACACATTTGTATCCCAAGTGCTTGAGTGGGGTGTACATCAAATCAAAATGAACACCTTCAACGAGCATATCTGTGCTCACTAAAATTTGCTCTGCTTCATTTGGTTGAATTATCGCTGCATCATCACCTACGCCCTTTACAGTGCTTTTGTGAATCAACGGGAAATACTGAGTGAGGTGCTTAATCAAGCCAAACTCACCAAGTGAATTCAATTCTGTACGTTCGTTACTCATGGTGCAAAGGTCGCACTACTTTCTCAAGCAGCCAACTGCTCGCGGAATTTCTTTCCACTCACCTTGCTTTTAGCCCACGACAAGAAATCAAAATATTCAAAAACGAACTGCTCAAATGGATTTTGTTTTAGCTCTTGAAGTTGCGCTTGCAAGTCTGTATACAAATCGTCGTTTGACTTGCTGGTGCGCTTTTTCAGCATTTCATTTACAAAATCAAGCATGATAGTTTCAAATGCAAATACTTTGTTTCTAGTTGCCAAGAAACGCTGAGTAGAGCGCAATGTGTAAGGAAGTAATTCTTTGTTTCCGAGCTCAAGGTGAATCACCAAATTCAATATTTGCGCAATGCAGTGAATGTCTTTTGTCTTGTCGATGTCCACGTTGTTGAGCAGTTTATTTACCCATTTCAGAGATTCGTGGTATTGCTCCAATCCGAAATAAATGACAGCGATATTGAAATAGAAATGTGCTTTGCGAACATTGCTCAAATTCTCATTGAACGCCGCAAGTCCTAAGCGAATTTCTGGGATGATTTCTAATCCTTTTTCAAACTCTCCGCTTTGAGCATAAAGAGTCAATTCGGTGCTTTTTCCTAAAGAGAATAATCTGATCTCTAAATCTTCTGTCATTTGCTCTGCAAGCGTTGCAGGATATGCTCTCAATTGCTCGAGGTAGTCAAACGCATCTGTCCATTTGCCCAATCGCATTCCTACATAAATGGTGTTTGAAAGCACAGAAAGATAGATCCCCGGCTCTTCTTCAAACAAATGAGGAAACTCTTGAATGGCCTTAATATTTTCCACTAAATACGGATAACAATTTTCATATTCACCAAGTGCAAAATGGTAAGCGCTTGAAATGTGGCGAAGCATGTATTCGTTTTCTAGTCCAATGTTTTTTTCTTCTAAACGCGACTTAGCATCATCCAAAAGGCCTTTGAATTCCTTGGTTTCAGCCTCACTTCTCACTTTGCCTTGACGATAAAGTTGAGAGAAAATCTTTGACTTAATATTCCAAAGCTCACTATTGATTTTCAGTTTTTCGAAAAGCTCAATATCATTTTGCATAATGACATTGAGTTCTTCTACTGATTTGATATCATCATAATTATTCTTTTCAATAATGCGTTTTTCCCAGCGCGAAATCTCTGCTAGCACAGTGTACATCTCATGTTTCTCCGCCACTTTCTTAGCGCTGTTGAGCACTTTCAAACTTTGGTCATAGAGAGACTTATTATAAAGTATTTCAGCTGCATGCACTTGACGGTGAATTTGTGCTTCAATACTGGAGTTGGCATGGAATGAATCCAAGCTTTTTAAAATGGCGTTGTAGAGTCTGTTTTTTGCAATAGAAAAGCGGTTGACAAAAGATTTGTCTTTGAATTTCTTCATCAACTTTTCTTCGTCATAGTCTTCTTGTCTATCAATCGCATCGAAGAGCGTTTGATAGTTGTTTTCATCACCAATAATATGTCTTGAAGAAAAGACCTTGAAGTATCTTTTTTCAGGTTTGCTCAAACTCTTAATGAGCTTGTGCAATTGATCAGAGGCTTTATTAGACATAGCAAACAGGTTTAAGAGATTACTACTATGGTACAGGTTTATACCACCAATTTCGTTTTTCTTATCACTGCTTCAGTATGTTATGAATGAACGGTAAGTTTTTCGTGAGGAAAGGAGAGGGGGAGTGGATATACGGAACTGGTCCAGTGAGACAGTGCGACGGTGTGGCAGTATGCCAGTTAATCCACAGTCTCACCGTCACACTGGCGCACTGCCATACTATTGTGCTGTCACACTATAGTAATCGTGGCTTTGCCGGTTATCTGCCTTGATTCGAGCTTTTGATGTGCTTCGGCGAGTTGATCTTTTTTGAACACTTCGGTGGCGATGGGTTTGATTTTGCCTTCTTTCCAAAGTGCTACTAATTCTGTAATACAGTGCTGGATAATCTCTGGTTTTGCATCCCCAATCTTGAGCATGTTGACTCCGAGTATGCTTTTGCTGTGGGCGAGAAGCATTATGGGCATCATGAGTCCCATGTTCCATAGGAGTTTGATTGTTGCGAATTTTCCGCCGCGCTTGCCGGAGCGTTCCGCGAAGCCATAAAGCACCAATCGACCGTCGGCTCCCAATAAACTCATGTCTTTTTTGAATGTAGTGCCGGCTATGGAATTGAAAGTAACATCGAGTTTTTTTCCCTCGAGATGTTTTTCAATTTCTACTTTGTAGTCCTGTGTGTTGTAATTGTATGCAATGACTCCTTGATTTCTTAGCACATCTACTTTCTTATCAGAACCTGCGGTGCCGTAAATGATACAATTTTTAAGTTGTAATAATTGGATCAAGGCTGTGCCAACTCCACCTGATGCGGCGTGCACGAGCACATGAGACCCAAGTTGAATATTTTGAATAACATTCGCGCTGTAGTATGCGGTGGAGAATTGTGTTCCAAGCGCACAGGCTTCTCCTGCCGGCATTTCTTCGGGCACAACTAGGCAGCCGACCGCTGGAGTGCTGATGTGGGTAGAATAGGCTCCAAATCGAGTGAGAGCCACAACTCTTTTACCTAGAAGAGAATTATCTGTGTTTAGACCGCAAGCAATCACACGTCCTACCATGTCGTATCCAAGCACACATGGCAATGGCGGCGCTTCTTTGTAAAGTCCATTGCGCGCCAATACATCAGCGAAATTGAGTCCGAAGGCTTCAATCTGCACGAGCACTTGACCTTCTTTGGCTACTGGCATTTCAATATCACGCCATTCAAAGGCACTCTCTGCAGCGCCATATTTTACTAAGAAAGCAGCTTGAGCTTGTGCCATGATGTTTTATGCAGGTAATCCTGTTTTCTTGAATTTCTTTTTCTCTCCAGATTTATACGTTACCACAATGCGGTCTTCGCCTGAAACTTTCTGGTGTTCGATTTTTATTGGACGAGCACCACCACCGTATGACCAGCCTTTAGCCGAAGTTCCTTGAATGGTGTAGTTATAAATATTGCCATTGGTAGTTCCTACAAGTAATCGATAGTTTTTGGATTTGTCGTAATCCAATACCGCAAGTCCAGTAGTTATTTCAGAAGAAATGGCTAAAGGGAATCCTGCAAGACTTTTTCCATTTCTATCAATAACATAGATGGAATTTTTGCAAGCAAAAGCCATTTGTAATTTGCCATTATTCAATGCGTCGACTTGGGTTACTTCGCCTACAATAGCATCCGGCAGTGCGGCTTTCCAAAGTTCTTTTCCTGATTTATCTAATAATGAAATACTGTTGTCTTTATTCTGGCGTAGTGTTTCTTTTTCTTTGGTATTGTGATTAATCACGTCCCACTTTTTGCCACTTGGCTCCTCAACAATCGGCTGAGGTTCTACAACAGCAGGTTTCACGGTGTCAGCTTCGATTGGAGCAACCGAAGGTTCATTCGGTTTTGCCGTTTCTGTGAATGATCCGTTGTTTGATCCTTTCCATTGAATCATGAATTTTCCATCGTCGCCGCGCGTAATGGTGCCGCCACTTTTTTCATTCGCAGAGAAAATCCATGAAAGCGACTTAGGGAAAACGCCCGTTAAATAAGATCCTCCCGTGCATGCAATGGCGCAGTCGTCAGAACTGATTGCCGCATTGATATTCACAGAACGTTGCAAGGAATTTCCTTGATTGATATTGTTTTTTACCTGAATCAAAGCTTCTTCGGTATCCGAGGTATAGAAGCAATCTCCTATTTGACAACCGAATGAATGTTCGGCTAGGAAAGGGCTGCTTGCGTAGCGACGAAAGATTTCGGGATATTTGATAAAAATGTTTCCATTAGCAGTAGGAATAGCAATATTTCCAAGCAATTTAGCGACATTAACACTGTCACTCATTTGAGCGAAAGAAACAATTTTTGTTGCGCTATCTGAGTAAGCAATAGCAAAAGTCCCTTGTATACCTGTTCTCCAATCAAGCACAGCTGCGTTGAGATCACACTGGCAACTATCGCCAATGGCGCCCCAGGCTTGGCTCCAGAAAAGTTCTTCGTTTGTATTGGAGCGCACTGCATCAATACGTTCACGAGCCGTTTGAATATCGCTGTATGTCCAAATTTCAGAAGCAACAGTATTGGATGGGAGGTAATCCCCCAATCGATAGCTACTGCCATTTGCAGCGAGATTGAAACGGTGTTTTGCAGTATCAGCTATTACAGCATATCCTGTAAACAACATATTCGATTCGTCTATGCGATGAGGTTCAATGGACATCCATTCGCCCGTATCCCATTTTCCGAAGATGGTGAGCGCTACATCTTTAGCCGCGGTGTTATTAGCCACCATCAAGCTACTAGTCTCGGGTTGGTCCTTCAAACTTTCGATGATTGCTGCTTCTACTAGAGAAGATGTGCGACTGATTAATATATTATTCTCAATTGTCGCATACGTGATATTCTCTGAATTGAAGATAGCTGTTGATTCGAAGTCGTTTTCTTGAAATTGAGATTCACCAACTATTGCTTTAATCAGATCAGCGAGTTCATTCTCTGGTAATTTGTCAGAATAGGGAATGATAAGAAGTCCTTCGCTACTCGTATTGGTGGCGTAAAGTATATTGTCAGGAGCTTGATAATTTTTAGATGCAATTGAAGAAAGAAAACCTTTTAATTCATCCGACCATTGAGCTAGTAGCGCATCTTTTGAGCTTGGAAGAATGCTTTCGAGTAATTCTTGGGAAACAGGGACTTGACTGATTTTAATGATCATTTCGCTGTTGCTAGGAACAGCGGACCATGGGTTTCCACTCTCAGGAGTGCTTTTGCTGAATGTGTAGAATACATATCCCACAAATCCGACGCAGGCAATAAGGATGGCAATGGCTATAAATCGTTTCATGAATTGAAGCTAATAAGGCCTTGCTAATTAAAACAAAACGTCCCGACAATTGCCGGGACGTTATTATAGTTTCTGCACAGTTAACTGTGTGTTTTACTCTGCAAGTACGTTTCTTGAGATAACGATTTTTTGAACCTCACTAGTTCCTTCGTAGATCTGAGTGATTTTCGCATCGCGCATCATGCGTTCTACGTGGTATTCTTTCACGAAACCATATCCGCCGTGGATTTGAACGGCTTCTACAGTGTGTTTCATTGCAACCGAAGAAGCGAACAATTTAGCCATAGCGCTTGCTTGATCGTAATTCATGTGTTGGTCTTTCATCCAAGCCGCTTTGTAAACCAAAAGTCGAGCTGCTTCAATATCAGTAGCCATATCAGCTAGTTTGAAAGCGATAGCTTGGTGTTGAGAAATCTCTTTACCAAATGCTTTTCTTTCTTTAGAATAAGCGAGAGACAATTCATAAGCACCAGCTGCGATACCAAGCGCTTGAGCTGCTATACCGATACGTCCACCGCTTAGGGTTTTCATGGCGAATTTGAAACCAAATCCGTCTTCACCGATGCGGTTTTCCTTTGGAACTTTCACATCTTGGAACATCAACGTGTGCGTGTCGCTTCCGCGGATACCCAATTTGTTTTCTTTAGCACCAACGATGAAACCTTCCATTCCGCGCTCTACGATCAAGCAGTTGATGCCACGGTGACCTTTAGCAGCGTCGGTTTGAGCGATTACTAGGTAAGTGCTTGCGCTGCTACCGTTGGTAATCCAGTTTTTAGTACCATTCAACAGATAGTGGTCGCCCATATCTATTGCAGTGGTGCGCTGAGATGTTGCATCGCTGCCAGCTTCTGGTTCAGAAAGGCAGAAAGCGCCGATTTTCTGACCACTAGCTAGAGGCACAAGATATTTTTGTTTTTGTTCTTCTGTTCCGAATTCCTCAAGTCCGTAACAAACTAAGGAGTTGTTTACTGACATACATACGGAGGTAGAGGCATCAACTTTGGAGATTTCCTCCATAGCAATAGCGTAGCTCAGGGCATCCATTCCGCTTCCACCATATTTGGTGTCTACCATCATACCCATGAATCCAAGTTCAGCAAGCTGTTGGATTTGTTCTTTTGGGAAAGTTTGGTTTTCGTCGCGTTCGATTACACCTTCTTTCAACACGTTTTGAGCAAAATCGCGTGCTGCGGCTTGAACCGCCTTGTGTTCTTCACTTAGTTCGAAATGCATTGTTCGATTTGTTTGGAGCGCAAAAATACGATATTCCGACCCTTAAACAAATAGTGTTTTTCTATGCACTATCTTCGCGGCCGCAAATTTTATAGCATGCTAGCAGTTTCCAACCTTTCTCTTCGCTACGGTAAGCGCACCTTATTTGATGAGGTACAACTTAAATTCACATCAGGCAATTGCTATGGTGTAATCGGCGCCAATGGTGCTGGAAAGTCGACTTTCCTTAAGATTTTATCAGGTGAAATCGATCCTACAGGCGGTGAGGTAATCATCACTCCAGGCGAGCGTATGAGTGTTTTATCACAAAATCACTTTGCATTCGACCAATATCCAGTTTTAGAGACGGTATTGATGGGCAACAAGAAGTTATGGGAAGTCATGAAAGCGAAAGATGATATCTACGCGAAGGCAGACTTTTCGGATGCAGATGGTGAAAAAGCTGCAGAATTGGAAGTGATTTTTGCTGAAATGGATGGCTGGAATGCTGAAAGCGATGCTGCGAATATGCTTTCCGGTCTTGGAATCAAGGAAACCGAGCATCATCGTTTGATGGTGGACTTGAGTGGTAAAGAAAAAGTGCGTGTCCTTTTGGCACAAGCGCTTTTCGGAAATCCGGAGATCTTGCTTCTGGATGAGCCTACCAACGACCTTGACGTAGATACGATAGCTTGGCTAGAGAATTTCTTGGCTGATTTTGAAAATATCGTGATAGTTGTGTCCCATGACCGTCACTTCTTGGATGCGGTGTGTACACACATCGTTGATATCGACTTTAGTAAAATCCAGCTATACACTGGTAACTATACCTTCTGGTACGAATCAAGTCAGTTGGCACTTCGTCAACGTTCTGATCAGAATAAGAAGATGGAGGACAAGCGAAAGGAACTTCAAGAGTTCGTTGAGCGCTTTAGTGCTAACGCTTCTAAGTCACGTCAGGCGACGAGTAGAAAGAAATTGCTTGATAAATTGGTGATTGATAATATTCAACCATCAACGCGTAAATATCCGGGTATTATTTTCCGTGCGGAGCGCGATTGTGGTGACCAAATTTTAGCAATTGAGAATCTTGCAAAAACATCGGATGAAGGAGTTCTTTTATTTAAAGATGTTTCCTTTCGTTTGATCAAAGGAGATAAAGTAGCGATCATTTCTAAAGAGCATTTAGCAATCAGCTCGTTCTTCGATATTATCATGAATGAATTGCCTACTGATGCAGGTGTCGTAGAATGGGGAAGTACAATTACCAAAGCCTATCTTCCAAATAATAACGCCAAGTATTTCAACTCAGACGATAATCTTGTCGATTGGTTGAGACAATATTCTACGGATAAAGACGAGACCTATGTGCGTGGATTTTTGGGTAAAATGTTGTTCAGTGGTGAAGAGGTTTTGAAAAAATGTAATGTACTAAGTGGTGGAGAAAAAGTGCGTTGTATGACATCTCGCATGATGCTTGCAAATGCAAACTGCTTGGTACTCGATGAGCCTACAAACCACTTGGATTTGGAGTCAATCACTGCCTTCAACAATGCTTTGAAAGACTGGAAGCACGTGGCTTTGTTTACTTCTCATGACCACGAGTTTGTTCAAACAGTAGCAAACAGAATTATTGAAATCACCCCGAAGGGTATCATTGATAAGCGTATGTCTTATGATGAATATATTTCTGATAAAGCCATAAAAGAACAACGTGCAAGCATGTATGTGTAACTTAGCTTGATGCAAAGTGAATACTTGGTCATAGGATTGATGAGCGGCACTTCGCTCGATGGGCTGGATATAGCGGCTTGTAAATTCAATTTTGTTCAGGGCAAATGGAGCTATGAATTATTGGCTTCTGAAACGATCACGTATTCAAACGAATTAGTGATGCGGTTGCGGAAAGCGAATGATTGTTCGGGTTTTGAGCTTTCACTTTTAGATGTCGATTTAGGCAAAATGCATGGTGAATGGGTAGCGTCATTTATAGAGCGTTTTGATTTGAAACCCGATTTGATAGCCTCACATGGTCATACTATTTTTCATCGTCCGGAATTGGGTTTAACACTTCAGATTGGAAGTGCAGCTCATATTACAGCCCAAACAGGAATTCAAACCATTTCTAATTTTAGAACAATAGATGTAGCCCTTGGTGGACAAGGCGCTCCGCTTGTTCCAATAGGCGACAGACTTCTTTTTTCAGAATATGACGCATGTTTGAATTTGGGCGGTATCGCCAATATTTCTTTTGAAGAATCTGGAAAACGAATAGCTTTTGATATTGTTCCGTGCAACATGGTTTTCAATGAAATTGCACGTTTGAAAGGTCTAGCCTACGATGAGGGAGGGAATATTGCTCGAAGTGGTCGTTGCATTCAAGAACTTTTCGAGCGTTGGAATTCACTTGATTTTTATTCGAAAGAAGCACCTAAATCACTTGGTCGAGAATATTTTGAGGAACATTATATTCGGGAAATTGGCAAAGGATTATTGTTAACAGACATCATGACCACTGCGGTGGAACATGCTGTTTATCAGA
Source organism: Chryseobacterium gleum (assembly GCA_943372555.1). Classification (GTDB taxonomy): domain Bacteria; phylum Bacteroidota; class Bacteroidia; order Flavobacteriales_D; family Sanyastnellaceae; genus JAIXWP01. Next base: position 8,931 of record CALRZB010000092.1, read on the forward strand.
TTGCGAAAATTATCCAAGAGCATTCATTAAAGAACGTGTTGGTGACTGGAGGTGGCGCTCATAATGATTTTCTTATAGAAAAATTACGAGAGGAAACGACTTCAGATATCGTTATTCCTGATTCAAAGAGTATAAATTTTAAGGAAGCAATAGTCTTTGCTTTCCTAGGCGCGCTGCGTATTCGTGGTGAAATCAATGCCTTATCTTCGGTTACTGGAGCGCGAATAGATTCTGTTGGTGGATTCATCTCTCAGATCTAGTCGATTCTACTTCGCATTTGAGTTCTTGCGCATTATATTCGCCGTTAAATTCCTGCAGAATGAAAGATCTCTTATCAAAATATGAAAACAAGCGACCAGAGGTCGTTTTTGAATGGAAAGACCCACAGACCGATGCGGAAGGATGGGTTGTAATTAACTCACTTCGTGGCGGGGCTGCTGGTGGTGGAACACGGATGCGTGTTGGTTTGGATAAGAGAGAGGTGGAGTCGTTGGCAAA
>CALRZB010000093.1:0-9407 GCA_943372555.1 Chryseobacterium gleum
AGTTCCACTTTTGCGCTAAATCTTCATTGTAGTTGAGCAAATAAGGTTCGCCTTGAAAATCCAAATGACAGATTTCAAAAATCTCATGAAGGTAATTGGTGGTGTTTTTCTTGGAGATATTATCAAAAAGTCCAGTTACCAATTTGTGCTCGGCAGCAGGTGTTGCGGCATCAACATGGTGATCTTTCAACGTAAATCCATATTTAACAGGACTCTTAACTTCTGCAAGAAGAGCGCATGCTTCCACTTCCTTATCCAGGTTGATTGCGATATCGAAAGCTGTATTTTGAATTTTATAAAAAGAAAGAAAATCAGGTGTGAAAATCTCATCCACCATATCCTTCGGAAGTACAGCAGGACTTTGTGTAAGCCACGTAATATGGCAATTAGGGTATTCTCTTTTGAATCGCGTTAAAAGCGGAGTTGTGCGGATTACATCGCCAATAGCACCGAGCTTAATAATAAGAATCCGCGTTTCAATCTTGCTGTACTCATCGCAAGTAGAACACACTTTATCTCTCAGTTTATTAGGCTTACAAGGGATGCCGCCTTTGAAATGACGACAGTCGTATTTAATTCCTGCATATTCGCTCATGGTGGCGAAAATAATTCGCTTATTTTGAACTTTAGTATCTAATAGTAGTTTCTTACTACGAATAATACACTATGAGATACTTTATAACTTTCATTTTCATCTGTTTTACAGCCTCTTTTGCCTTTTCTCAAAGTGCAACAATTAACGGAAAAGTAATTGACAAGACCACAAATGAGCCTGTTCCATATGCTGCTGTGGTCATTCAAGGCACCACGAATGGTGTTTTAACCGATTTTGACGGGGTGTTTTCATTTGATAAATTGGTGTCAGGTCTTTACAATTTGGAATGTTCAGCTACAGGTTATAAAAAATCCATACTGTTTGAGATTGAAGTTACTACTGACCGTCCAGCAAACGTTGAGATTAGTTTGGAGCCTGTTGTTATCGAAACGAAAGAGATTGAAATTGTAGCTTCCTCGATTAGCAATGCGGAAGAATCACCTGTTTCAGTTCGTATGATAGGTACGAATGAGATTAAAAGGAATCCAGGAGGAAATAGAGATATCTCGCGCGCCATTCGCTCGCTTCCAGGGGTAGCAGCTATTCCTTCATTTAGAAATGACATTATTATTCGTGGTGGTGCTGCCAATGAAAATAGATTTTATATCGATGGTATTGAAATCCCCAACATTAATCACTTTGCTACACAAGGTGCCAGCGGAGGTCCTGTTGGATTGATAAATGTTGACCTAATTAAAGAAGTTGAATTTTATTCAGGAGCTTTTCCTTCTGCACGCGGTAATGCCTTGAGTTCGGTTCTTGAGTTTGATTTTAAAGATGCACGAAAAGATAAGTATACAGCAAACTTTGTAGTTGGAAGTAGTGATATAGGTGTAACGGTTGAAGGACCAACGAGTGCAAAATCAGGTCTAATCGTTTCTGCAAGAAGAAGCTATTTGCAAGGTCTTTTCTCGATACTAGGATTGCCTTTTCTCCCAACTTACAATGACATCAATCTGAAATGGGATTACAGAATCAATGATAAAAATACCTTAACTCTTATAGGGTTAGGTGCTTACGATCAGTTTAATCTGAATACTGGTCTTGATACGGATAGCACCAGCGAGGACTTTGCTTTTAATCGTTATCTCCTCGATAATTTGGTGATCAATCAGCAATGGAATTATACGGTAGGAGCCAAGTTGGATCACTTCACTGAAAATGGACGTTGGTCTTTTATTTTGAGCAGAAACGTATTACAAAATGATGCTTTCAAATATGAGAACAATGATGAAAATCTGTCTCGAACATTCGATTATGCGAGTCGCGAAACAGAGACTAAATTCCGTGTTGAGCATAAACGTAATACCGCTACAGGTTGGAAATTCCTAGTTGGAGCAGGAGCAGAGCTCGCTGAATTTACCTTGAGCAATAGTGCTTTTTTCTACAATCCAGCATTGGATAGCGCATATAAACTGAATGAAAGTTCACGATTTGAACTTCCGAAATACGGTTTATTTGCTCAAACTTCAAAGTCGTTGTTTGAAGGTAAATTAGTTATGTCAGCAGGTTTGAGAATGGATGGTGCGGATTACAACGCACGAATGGCAAATCCTTTAAATCAAATCTCGCCGCGCATTTCATTCAAATATAGAATTTCAAAAAAATGGAGTTTGAATGCAAACACGGGTGTTTATTATCAACTTCCTACTTACACCATTTTAGGTTATGAAAAGGGAGGATTACTCCAAAATACAAATGCGAATTATGTAAGGAATACACAAGCCGTAGCTGGTGTTCAGTATGATTGGGATGCACGCAATTCGATTATAACTGTCGAAGGTTTTTATAAGAATTACAACAACTATGCTATGAGCAATAGTAAGGGAGTTTCTCTTGCCAACCTTGGTGCTGACTTTGGTGTAATTGGAAATGAAAAGATAGATTTTACAGGTCTTGGTCGCGCTTATGGTGTTGAGGTCTTGTACCAGCAGCGTTTCTTTGAGGGCTTTTATGGAATCATGTCTTACACGTGGGTGAGAAGTGAGTTTACCAATTCTCTGAATCAATGGACTCCTTCAAGTTGGGATAGCAGACATCTCGTGAGTTTAACTGGCGGTAAAAAATTCAAAAAGAATTGGGAATTTGGAGGAAGATTCTCATTGAGTGGCGGATTGCCATATACACCGGATGATGTAGCTACATCTATGTTGATTACCAATTGGGATAAGTTTGGCCTCGCACAGACAGATTGGTCAAAACTCAATAGCAATCGAATTGAAACATTCCACCAGCTTGATATCAGAATTGATAAAAAATGGTTCTTTACTAAGTGGTCTTTAAACTTGTTCTTGGATATTCAAAATGTCTACGGCAGTGTTACTTTGTTGAAACCGATTTTGGATGTAAAGCGCGATGGACAAGGTAATCCAATCGTAGATCCAAATGATCCAACGAGATATTTGTCAAATGAAATTGAGAATACCAACGGCACTGTCTTGCCAGCGATAGGAATCATCATCGAGTTGTAGTTACTTTTACACTATGCGAATCGATAAGTATTTGTGGTGCATTAGAGTTTTTAAGACTCGAACTTTAGCAGCAACAAATTGCAAAGCTGAAAAAGTTTGGGTGAATAACGAGTTGACTAAAGCTTCACGTGAACTCCGTCTTGGTGATGTAATTAAGGTTCGTAAAGGTCCTATTCACTTTAGCTTTAAGGCTCTTGCTTTTCCTACCAGTAGGATAGGAGCAAAGCTCGTAACCACCTATGCGCTGGATGTAACAACGAAAGAGGAAATCGAAAAAATGGAGCGCATTAAACTTCAAATGCAAGAAGAGCGCCCACGTGGATTAGGCAGACCAACCAAAAAAGATCGCAGAGAGTTAGAAGATTTTTTTGATTTTGATGATGAAGATTTTGAACCTGAGAGTTAGTCAAATATCACCAGAACAGACCAAGGCATTACGCCACTTGGTTTTATGGCCTCATATCGAGAAGTTAGAAGACTGCGTAATCGATATTGATACTAGAGAAGATGCTATTCACCTAGCTACATTCGATGGTGAGCGCATTGTTAGCATTGGTTCCCTTTTTCAAATGGACAGCGCAAAAATTGATTTCAAACAACAGTATCGTTTGCGCGCAATGGCCACTCATCCGGATTACAGAGGAATAAATGCAGGTCGCATTTTAGTTGAATACGCGTTAGATCATTTGAATACGCGAGGGGTGCAAGTCCTGTGGTGCGACGCTAGAGAAATCGCTGTTGGTTTTTATGAATCCATCGGTTTCGAAAAGCTTCCAGAAAAATACGACATCCCCAAAATCGGCCCGCATTATTTTATGTGGAAGGTTATCTGAGTTGATTCCTGATTCCGAATTCCTGATTCCGAATTTCTCAAAACTCTATTGATTCTCATTCGGTCCCTAAGCCCGTCGAAGGGTGGTCCCTGAGCCTGTCGAAGGGTGGTCCCTGAGCCTGTCGAAGGGTGGTCCCTGAGCCTGTCGAAGGGCTAATTCTTGATTCCTAATTCCGAATTTCTAATTCCTGACTGCACTTTTTTCCATCAACCATCAACCATTAGACATCAACCATCTTTCGATGGGCTTTCCCTATCTTTGCCACCCAAATAATCTGCAATGCCAAATATTAGCGAAAAAGGTCATTCAATGCCAGCTTCACCAATTAGAAAGCTGGTTCCATATTCTGAAGCTGCAAAAAAAGCTGGACGTACTGTTTATCACCTAAATATCGGTCAGCCTGATATCGAAACGCCTGAAATCGTGATGGAGAAAATCCGTCAAACTGAAATCAAAGTTATCGAGTACAGCAACTCAGAAGGTATGGCTGCTTATCGCACTGGACTTGTGGGATATTATAAAACCAAAGACATCAATATCGAACCTACGGATTTGATGGTGACAACAGGCGGTTCAGAAGCCCTTGTATTTGCATTTATGACCTGTCTCAACCCAGGTGATGAAATCATTATCCCAGAACCTTTCTACGCTAATTACAATGGTTTTGCAGTAATGGCTGGTGTTAAAGTTGTGCCTGTTACTGCTCATATCGAAGATGGTTTTGCCCTTCCTCCAATAGCAGATTTTGAAAGTAAAATAACGCCTAGAACGAAAGGTATTCTCATCTGTAATCCAGGTAATCCAACAGGATATTTATATTCTCAATCTGAACTAGAACAATTGAGAGATCTTGTTATCAAGCACGATTTATTCTTGTTTGCTGATGAGGTATACAGAGAGTTCATGTACGATGGAGCTATCCCATATTCGGTAATGAATCTAGCAGGACTGGATGAGCACGCCATTATGATTGATAGTATTAGTAAAAGATACAGCATGTGTGGAGCGCGCATAGGAGCTTTGATTACTCGCAATAAGACTGTAATTTCTGCTGCGATGAAATTCGCTCAAGCTCGTTTATCACCGCCAACTTTTGGACAGCTAGCAGGTATTGCAGCACTTGATACACCAGCTTCCTATTTTGAAGGTGTTGTTAATGAGTACGTTCATCGTCGTGATATTTTGGTTGATGGTCTCAACAAAATTGACGGTGTTAAATGCCCAAAACCGAAAGGAGCGTTCTACTGTATCGCTCAACTTCCAATTGATGATTCAGATGTGTTCTGTCAATGGATTCTTGAAAAGTTTGAATACAAAAACCAAACAGTGATGATGGCGCCTGCAACAGGATTTTACGCCACTCCCGGTTTAGGAAAAAATGAGGTAAGACTTGCTTATGTGCTCAACACAGAAGCACTTCAAAACGCGTTGATTTGCCTAGAAGAAGCTCTTAAAGTTTATCCAGGAAGAAAGTAATTCCCGGATAAATATTTAAGATTTACGTTTATCAATAAGAACCTTTGAGTTTTTCAAACATTAGCGAATCACCATTTTCAAAGAGGATAAGTTACAACAATCACTAACCGTAACGAAGTACATACCTGTTTGAAATTCAGAAGTGTTTAGAAGAATGTCATCCTCAGTATTTCGTCGTTTTTCAGCAATAGATTTTACTTTGCGACCATTCGCGTCATAGATGTCAATAGTCACTTCATTCGAAAATCCGCGCAGTCTCATCATTGTTTGATCGCTAGCAGGATTAGGGAAAATAGAAGCAGAAAGCGGTGTTTTATTGAACTCGGTAACACTCACCAAGTCTGTTTGGAAATAGAAATATTGCATGATTTCTTTTCCAAAGTCTGGTTCGAAATTGATGAAGTCACTTCCAGAAACTTTGTCCAATCGACATTGTCCATAACCATCTTCATTCGCAAAGAAGCTTAGTCCATCACCTTCGGTGTCTTTCAAATGGAACATATAACAACCAGAATTCAATTGAAGAGTATCTCTATATGTCGTGTTTGCTTCAGGGAAATTATCTCTTGAGAAAACCACGTTACCATTTATATCATAAAGTGTATAAGACGTTTCTGTATATGCCAAATTCGTCTTCAAAATGATGATGAGTCTATTGTCATCATAATTCACATAATGATAAATTTTGGGGCGATAGAACGTGCTTTCTGAGTGGTTGTTCGAATTGTTTTCGTCGCTATTGATGTCCACAATAAAACGAAGTTGTTCCGTATCGTCACCCTGCCACATTATAGGATCAGAGTAAGACAATTCTACCTCTTCAGATTCCATAAATTCGAGGTTTCCAGTCCATGTATAAGTTTGCGTCTCCCCACCTTGGACGCGATAACTAAAGGTCAAAGCAGTTAAGGGTTGTGAACCTTTGTTTCGAATCACCACCTTTGGATTATCACACATCGGATTCCATCTGCTGTGAATCTTCCAATCACTTGGCGCAGTGATTTGATCAATTTCTGCATCATTCGCAAAAGCAATGGGGCCATAATAGATCATCTGTGATTCGGTAACGTAATTACCATAAGGATCATAAGTGATGTCGTAATCTGCAGACACTTCGCCGTTCTGAACAAATGGCGTTAGTTCAAATTCTTTGACACGACCTTCTTTCCCGGGACACCAGCCTGCTCTGTTGAACAACCATGTTCCTCCCTGAGGATACAGGGGATTACGATCGCAATCTTCCATGATTTCCCAAGCGAATTGCTGCGTTCCATTCACTTTAACGCTGTGCGTGTTGAAGCAAAACTCTCCACAGTTATTGTTATCAAAACCAAATCCATGACCTGTAACCACAGTTCTTAATTTCAATGCAACTTCATTTTCTTGTAAAGCGAATGTTCGTTCGGTAACTTGAGTGTCGAAATTGCTTAAGTTCCAGTTGCCGTTCCATACATTTTCAATGCGTGTTACTTTGCGAGGAGTAGGACCTTCGATAAAAGCGAATCGCAAATCCAAAAGTTCTTGCCAATTGCCCGCTTCAAGTTCAACTTCACCATGCAATAGGGATTCGAAATCAGTGATGTCGTAAACCCAAGTCCATCCTTCTGTGCCCAAATCAAGCTGAATGCCGTATGGCGTGATAAATCGACCAAGCTCAATTTTGTTTACAATTTCAAAGGGTTGAGCGTAGTAGTATAGGGTGTCATTTTCAACGTAATAATCTGATGCAATGGCAGTAGAATCTATCTTGACTCCTGCTGTATTATATACATATGAGTAATCACCTTGCCAGTAGTATTCAGTGTTTAAAACAGTGGGCTGGTAATTTATAATCGCATATTCTGATAGCGATACAGGACCACGTTCCATTAATTGCTCACTAATAATGGTGCTTTGTGATGTTGTATACTCCCCTTGGAAAAAGCTAGTCTTTGGTTTCCACAAGGTTGGTTGTGCATTTCTGAAAATCGATTCTCCAGAAATCAATGGGTGAGTGGCATTTCCGTAAAGGTCTCCATCATTTCCGTTTGTTGTATTATCATTATTCAACCATGGTTCTTCTGCATTGAATGAATAGTAAAATTGAAGATTGGAATAAAATGGATGTGAAGCATCGATATCTTTTCTCATCCAATCCGCTATCGTTGTTGCATCAAGCGCCACGTTGAAAACGGCAAATTCATCGACACCGCCATGGTAGTAGTTAGTCCAACTAGAAGCACTTCCGATAGTGAATTTCACCACATCGTTCATGACATTATCCAAATTAGTTCCGCTGTGCCAAAGAACACCATTCAAGAAAATCTTCATACTTCCTGTTGTAGCATCTTTAGTGAAAGCATAGTGATTCCATTTGCCTTCGTATTGTGCTGTAGACGCCGCTTTATCTATACGGTCATAACCACCATTGTTACCAGCATCCCAATACACGCGGCCATTGCTCCATGGCAAATGCGAGTTTAATACTCTCTGGTTACTAGAGTTCGTGCCTTCAAAAACAGTTCCATCCTCAGGCTGAAACTCTGGAGTTCCATATACCCAAAATGAAATAGTGACTTGTTCATTTACAGAAGAGAAGGCATTTGCAGGAACAGAAACCTGATCACCAGAGTCAAACAAAATATTTCTGTCTTCTCCTGAAAAATAGATTCCTAAGGAAGCATCAACATCTGTTCCGGCAAGAGAAACAGAATTGGTAGATTCTTCATTGGTGTATGAAATATCAACAAGAATATTCGATGTCCCATTCCAAGTGAATGGCTGATTGAAAACAAATTCTAAAGCGGAGTTTGCCGAAATATCAGTATCCAAATCATAGACTGTTGTCCAGCTATCCTCATTCCAGGATGCGAGCGCATTAACTGTACTCGCTTTAAGTCTAATCTTAAGATGCTTGAATTGACCAGAACCTTCACCACTATACATTACCATTTTAGCAATATCTCCGGCAGTCATACCACTAGCAGTGAGCTCTGAGGCAAGCCAAATAAATTGAGCTCTATTGGTTAGAGACCCACTAAAAATTGTGTTTGAATTGAGGATTCCATCACCTAGAAGAAATTCTGTTTCAGAATTGACAACATCAACAATGGTCGAGGTTTGCTCGTATTGATAAGTATCAACAATCGGAGTGCTGTTCAAATTGGCTTCAGTAAAGTTACCAAGATTGAGTTGATAGTGAGGATGCCAAACGTAGTTGGAATCGTACTCCCCTGTGTGTTGATATAGATTGGTATAAGTCAAATAATCCCATTCGCCGCATGGGAATCCTAAATTTCCTGCTGTGCCGTCCTCAAAGCATTTCAAAGTGTAATACATGAGTACCTTCTGGTATTCTGTATTGTCATTTGGAAATGTGAAGTACTGACGTCCAGGACTATCGTAGGCCTGATTTGGATTGTTTTGAGCATCAAACGTGAACGTCTGAACAATAGTGGTATCGCCGGCTTGAGCGATTGAGAGAATAGAAATAGCCGTTAAAAAAAAGAAGGATAATGACTTCTTCATTTGAATTTGTTTTGTCAAATAAAGAGTGATTATCCCTCAACTTCAAAAAAAACCTTTCCCCAAAAAGAGGAAAGCAAGACTATTTTTTCAATTCTGCGATGGCATCAATATCCACCTGAAGATAGAATTTAAAGTGCACAGGAGTTTGAGAAACAAGGCCTTTTAAGAAAAGTTTCATTCCGTTTGTATCCAAAAAGTATTGTTGAATATTTGCTATTTCAGCGCTCACAAAATCAATTTTAACTGGTTCAACGGCATCCATACTCGATTGAAGGCTGATGTCATTCAATAAAAAGGTCGTTCCTGCCTCGGTCATATTCTTATTTCCAAAGCCAATTGAACCGTTTAGGGTTGTTGCGGGTGAATCGTAATATTCGAAAACCTTATATTTTATGCCAACTAATTCGTAGCGTTGGATCTTATCCTGCACATCTTTTAGGTTAGCATTTAGTTCCAGGGCGTCGATTAATCCATTCAAATCTATTGTAGCCTCACCATTATTGTCTGTGGTAGCGCTAACCTCGA
>CALRZB010000094.1:0-9382 GCA_943372555.1 Chryseobacterium gleum
GGTTGGCTGTTGGCTGTTGGCTGTTGGCTGTTGGCTGTTGGCTGTTGGCTGTTGGCTGTTGGCTGTTGGCTGTTGGCTGTTGGCTGTTGGCTGTTGGCTGTTGGCTGTAATAAATGGGCAGTTAAATTACAAATAAAAAATAAGAAATAAAAAATCAACAATCAAAAATTATCCATCAAAAGTCAACCATCAAACATCAACCATCTAGATGGTGCATTTCCCCTTTCTCACCGCGTAGAGAAAGAAACTTTCTAGCTTGGCTCTGGCCCATGGGGTTTTTCTGAGAAATTTTAGACTTGAATTGATCGAAGGATTGTCTTTGAAGCAATTAATAGGAACAGCTATAGCCAAGTCTTCCCAGCCATACGCATCAACAAGCTTGGTGACAATTGTCTCAAGGGTAATGCCGTGGAGGGGATTATTTTTTTGCTTATCTACATCCATGTCTAAACTCATTTATTCAGACAAAGGTAGTATTTGTTATTCCGATTTGATTGTACGTAGTGTTTTTACTACACTTTCTTTATCTGATATGCGCACGAAATAAACACCCGTCGACCATGATGTCGTATTGATTGATGTGGTTTGACCAATCAACTTTCCACTTTCAATTTTCTCTCCGAGCGTGTTAACTACTTCATAGGTTAAATCGGAATTGCTTTCGGTTGTGGCAACGTTTAATTGAACTGTGCAAGGCGTTGGGTAAATACTAATGGGTGAATTTTCTATTTCAGCAACCCCAACTTCCAATTGTTGGAATACTCGGATGTAATCCACTTCCATAGTTGCAGGAAAAATTGTTGTTCCATCAGGATATCCCGGCCAGTTGCCGCCAACTGCCACATTCAATAAGAAGAAATAAGGATTTTGAAAAACGGAGCCACTGTTGTTGCCGTTTGAGTAGACAAATTCATTGTAAAAATTACCATCCACGAAGAACTGAATTTTCGTGTCATCCCAAATGATCCCGTAGATATGATAGTCTGTTACATCAGTGGAGTATGAGCTTCCTTCGTAGGAATGGCCGTTGTTGTACCAATGCACAGTGCCATGCATCATGGGCTCGTTATTAACGTGTTCCATAATATCAATTTCACCGCAATTTGGCCAACTTACATTTTCAATATTGCCACCTAACATCCAGAATGCAGGCCATATACCTTGACCAACTGGCATTCTCATTCTGCATTCTACTTTGCCATATTGGAATTCGTATTTATTGTTTGTTATAATTCTTCCAGAAGTATAATTTGCTGTTCCGAATGTTTCTTGTCTAGCTGTAATTTTTAATGTTCCATTATTTACAGCAACATTATCTTCATCATTGGTGTAGTACTGCAATTCGTTGTTTCCCCAACCACTATTGCCGTATTCATAGGTCCAAATGTCTTGATTCAAAGCAGTTCCAGAGAATTCATCCGACCAAATTAATGACCAAGAGGTTTGTGAAATTCCTTCTAGTGATATGACCACTAAAGCTATCGTTGTAAGTATTGCTTTCATTTTTTTAGTCTTAGTGGTTGATAATGATTTTTTCAGTTTTTGTTCCTAAATCAGAAGTAATTTCGATGAAATATACCCCATTCGATAAAGATCTTGAGTCAATTGAATTCTCCTGCAGTAGTCCAATTTCATTAGAATAGATAACTTGTCCTGAAGTGTTTTTCAAGATGATAGTCCCTTCAGTTTGTTGAGGAATATTGATGCTGATTTTTTCATTTGCAGGGTTTGGATAAACAGAGATGGTCGACAGAGCATTTTCTGATAAACCGAGTGAACAGTCGGTACATGCTTCCCAACAAACGAGCGGTATGTTAGTAGATTCAGTGATTGTAATAATGCGGTGCACGCCAGCTGGCGAATTCACAGTGCATGTACTTTGTTCGATATTCTCTTCTACAGTTCCGTTGTTTAGAGTGAAGTAATATTCATAAACGCCTTGCAATAGTGGAATGGTAGTGCTCCAAATTCCATTTTCACCTTGTGTTAATGGCTCACATGCGTTACAGAAATTATTAAAGTCTCCTTCAATTTCAACACTAGTAGCGGCAGTATTTGAAAGATCAAGACTGAATGTAACATCCATTGGAATTGGGGCAACACATTCGCTGCATTCTTCAAAACATACAACGTCAATAACCATGTCATCTTGAACGTCGAGATATCTATTGGTGAATTGACCATTTGTAATTGTGCATGATGAGCCAGCTTCGAGTTGCTCTGCTCCTCCCCAATTATCGTAAGAATATTTGTATTCGTAAATTCCGGCGAATAATTGTATCGTTATCTCCCAAACACCGTCACCGTTTGCATCATTCATTTGAGCACAGTTTCCGCACCAAGTGTTGAATGTCCCATTCAATTCAGGCGTGTTGAATCCTTGGGTATAATTCATATCAACTTGAAATGTGACACTATGTGATGACGGTACTTCAGCACATGTTAGACAACTTTGCCAACAAACTACAGGCAACGTGATATCTGAATTTAGATTTAAAAAGCGGTTGGTGAATTGTCCATTAGTAACAGTACAATTGGTGCCTGCAGTCAACATTTCTTGACCAGTCCAGTTGTCGTGTGAGAACTTGTATTCATAATATCCGCCATTGAGCTGTACTGTAATCTCCCATACTCCATCACCATTTGCATCAGACATAGGAGCGCAGTTGCCACACCAGTTGTTGAATGTGCCATTGAGCTCAGGAGTATTGAAGCCAGTCATATTGTTCATGTCCACACGAAAGGTGACATTGAATGCTGAAACCTGAAGGGTAACGAAAATAAAGGCGATTATCGAGAGTAGGGGTTTGATCATTTTTTCGATTTAATGGATGACGAATATAGGTAATTGTAAATTTTACAATAACCTTTTGGGTCAAATATTTTCGAAAGACTCTCTTAGGACTTTAATTTCCAAATGCAAATCCGAGGGCAAACGTTTTATACATTTCGTCTACTCCGTTATATACCAGTCCAATTCCAGCGTGCAGAAAGGCAAAATCGAGCACAACGCCAAATTCTGCGATTGGTTTTATAAATGAGTTATCCTCATTATATGACCACTCAGTTCTAGTCAAAGCTCCAGAGTAATAATCGTAAACATTCATTTCATACAATTCTGGATAATAGCCAACACCGACTCCAAGATAACAGTAGATTGGGTAAGCGATGCGCTGTGTTATTCCCATGGTACCATCAAATCGAGGCGAAATTTTATTTCCATTAAACTTAGTTGAACTGCCTGAATTTTCTAATATTTCTCCTTTGTTATTCACTCTGTAGCCAGTTGTAGTGGTAAAAATGCCTTTGCTAGCGCGCATTGCCCAATGGAAACCAGGTCGCATAGTATTGGAAGTTGCTAAGCGAAAGCCCTTTGATTCATATTCATCAAATGAATAACCAAGTTCGAATTTATCAGGGCGGCCCCATCTTTTGGCAAGCTTTTCACACTTTTCTATTTCTAATTTCAGCGCTGCTCCTGGATAACAGTCCCGATATACTTTGTTGTAATAGGGAATGGCTGTCGATTGATAAAAAGATGTTCTTTGAGCGGCGTAATAATCCCCGCATTTTTGATAAATCGAACATAAATCTGTCTTCGCTTGGGCAGTGGTTGCATTGTTTGGAAACCGTTGCTCGAGATTTTGATATTCTGCCTCGGCTTTATCGAGCTCGCAATTGCGGGCATTCGTGATGGCTGCATTGTAATAGTAATCTACGCAAATTTGAACAGCGCTATTGTAGTGTCTTCCGTATGAAAAGTTGCTTATGTAATTCAGGTAATCAGAAACATAATTGCTATTTGTTGCCTGCTTCCAAGCTATTTCATCGCGACAAATTTCCATTTGGTTGGAAATATAAGTGTCGTAGCCTTTCAATTTTCCTACGTTGTCGTAATGCTCATAAGCTTCCTGCCAATTTGAGTTGTAGAAATTATTATCAGCAATCGAAGCTTCGGATTCTGCTTTGCGCATTTTGGTTATTTCAGGAGTTCCTTCTACTTTAGTTTTTAAGTTATTTATTTCCGTTAAGAATTGACCTTTCACCTTTGGTCGTATTTCTTCGATTACAGTTATTATCTCTTGGTAGGCTTTATTCTCTGTTAGAATAAAAAGACCATTGGCAGCTGCGTCTAGACGTGTATTGTCGCTTCGCCACAGATTAAACCAATTTTCCGCAGCTTCTAGTGAATTTTCGTTTTCGCCATCTTGTATTGCCTTGTTTTCGAGGTTTTTAACTTCTGCACTTTTCGTAATCCACGATTCTAGTTCGGTGATTTTATTTCCGAGAAGACTGGTATCTCTCGACTTCGCCTTTGTTAAATATTTCAGTGCCTTGTCTTGATCGCCTTGTTTGTGAAAACCATAAGCCACGTAGTAATAGCCATTGGCAAAATTAATGTCTTCAATATTTAAATTTGTTCCTTCAACGATTAATGAATCCCAATCGCCTTGTCGAATGATATTTTTAAGTGTATTGTCCATGGAAATGTAACTGCTGCTTTGAGCAGACATCATACCAGGTGTTAGAACAAACAAGAGCGCTAGGATAGTATTATTTACGTTCATTGTCATATATGCTTTGAATTGCTCTACTTAATTTTGCTTGCCCTCTATTGGCGTGTCTATCCCCGTTGCTCATGGAGCCACTAGAGTGAGAACCTAATGCCTGTTGATACATAGCTTCTGTTTCTGCATCATAGAAACATTCTCCGTGAAAATCGAGGGTGCCAGCGCACTCCATTCCTCTATTCCAGCGCAGATAATGCGAAGGTCCAATCGGGAAACAACCGCACTGAGAGTTCGAGCAGGCTGTGGAAATTCTCATTTGTTCGTTGCCAATGTATTTGTCTATTTCCTTTAATGCGTTATCGCCTTCAGCAACGGCAAGTGTGTAAGAGCCTTGATGACCGATAATGGCCATTTTTCGTGAGTTAATTGCGTCATTGAGTATTTCGATTTTATCATCGTACGCTTCTCTCAAATCATTGACTAGCGCTGTTTCTCTTTTAGTGCGGGTAGCATCAATTTCAAAGCTGTCGTTTGAATTTTTCCTTATTTGATTTTCGTTGCTGGTTTTTTCTGCATCTCTTTTATAGTCGAGCGCATTAATCGCTGATTGTGTATCTGTTTGATCGCTCTGAAGTATGTTCAGTTGCATCTCTTTGGTGCTTCGATCATCCGCAGATAGTTTTGATTTAAGTAATTCTTTATTTAAATCATCAATGGCGTTTATAATTTGATTAAGCCTCGTTTCAAGATTCAATCGATCTGAGCGATAATAACTCAGCTGATCGTATTCAAGTTGATTCAATCTTCTGTTTTCTTCATACAAATTGTCTTTCTTTTCATCATCTGACTTTCTGAGGTTGGCAATAACGTCAGCTTTTTTTTGCAAAAATTCAGCTTCTGTATTTTGAATTTTCTTTTCTATAGAAAAAATATCATCTTCGGCTACGTGCTTGGCAGCAAGCGCGCTTACCACATCATCCAAATGAAATAGCGCGATTCGTTTTCCTTGCTCTGTAACTTGCTCTGCATATTTCGCAGCGAGCTCTTGCATCTCTTTGCAAATCCTTTCGATGTCATAATTGGCCTTGTCTATTTTATCATTAATCTGAAGTCTTAGTTTGACAAATTCGTTGGCCTCATTTTGAAAGGCTGTAATTTCATCTTCGATTTTTTTTATTTCAGCATCAAATTGTGCCTCTTTCTTTGCAATGAGCTCGGGTGAAGCAGCTACTGCGGTTCCGTTTACCTGAGTTAAGTGACTATAGAAACTAATATTTTCTTGTGTTTCAATTTCCGTTTTGGTTCTGTCGCATTGATCGCAATAAAGTCCGCTTCGCAATTCATTTAAAGCTTCACTTTTTCGAAGCTTAGCCATTGAAAGTTGTCGTTTTAGTTCCGCAAGCTTGTCGCTTTCTTTTAGATAAGAGTCGCTTCTTTCTCGCTCTAAATCTGATATTTGATTTCGTAATTGCTCGACTTGCTTGCCTTTCGACTCAATGGTGCTCACTGTGGATGACCCATCTGATTGTGCATTCAGCGGCTGAATGAATAGAACAATTAGGCCAATAATTGCTGCAAGTTTCAGTGTATTCAGATTTTTCATCACATTAGTTAGGTTTCTTTTGAAGAACCGACAAATACAATAGATAGTTGTTGAAAAGTCAATACTCATTTGTGGGGATTTTTTGACCAGTGATTTGGGTTGAATTCATTTTTTACTGTCTTGTCTTTATAATCGTGCAATAATTACATCTATGCTAAGATTATTTCATTTTGCTGAAAGAAAAAGGAACTGCTTTTAGGATGTACCCTTCTTTTTCCAATAATTTGATCAATCCATCTTGATCGATTAAATGTCCAGCACCAACGGCGAAAAAGTATTTGCGATGATCCGCCATCATGTTTTGCATTCCTGATAGCATGAGCTCGTTTCGTTGGGTGAACATTAATTTCATGAATTCAGCAGACATTTCGGACTCTTCGAATATCTGTTGAAACCGTTGAAGGTCTTGTGTCAGATAGATTTCCCTGAGGTTATCATATGATGTATCTATTTGGTCTTTTGACGAGGAGTCTTTATCTATTAAATATGCATAGAACATAGTCCATGTCATGCTGGAGCTCATTAACTGGACTAGTTTTAATTGGGACTCTACAGTCTCTAGTCCCTTCACTTCCATACCAGTTTCATCAGCCATGATTTGGAGCTGCATATCGATAGGAGCATAATAAATTGAGTCGTTTAAGACTTCTGTTTCTTCAGCAATTGTATCAGCAGCATTCGCGTTTTTTATCGACCTAAGTTGCTCCGTCATGGTCAATCCCCAAAATGGATTCATAGTCAGGATACCTTCAGCTGATGCTGAGTCAAATTCTAATGTGAGTAGTTCTCTGATTTTTTGAATTGTGTCTTGCGGTGCACTTAAGCTATCATATTTTGAAATCTCAGTCATCATATCGATCATACCGCTCTCTGTTGGAGAGATTTCTAGATTGATAAAGTCTATTTCACCAACTTGAACATCACAAGAATAAAAGGCATCAAGGAAGGTGTTATCCCAAGATAAAAGCACGCTATCTCCCAAATGGATTGTGCCATAGAGATAGCTTGTTTCATCTACGTTAGGCTTAGTAATGGAATAAAGTAATTGTGAATGCACCAAACTAACAATACTCGATAATAAAGCTGAAAGCATCAATTTCTTCATGTTCAAAAGTAATATGATTTTGGTGCAACTAATTGTCTCTAAATTTGGTCTTATTGATGTCAGTTCGAAAACTGTTGAAAATTATGATTCGTTTATCACTGTTGCTTTGTCTTACTTTACTAGTGTTGAATGGTGTTTCGCAAGAGATGCCGATTACTGGCGGCAACATCAACCAGTGTGGTGGCTTTCTTGTAGATGATGGTATGAGTTCTGGAACTTATTCCAATAATTTGAATGAATCTATTACTGTTTGCGCCGTAGCTCCTGAAACTATTGTGAATCTCTACTGGGCTGTATTTTCCCTTGGTGCAGGTGATTACATTGAAATCTACGATGGTCCTTCGACCTCGTCTCCAATAATTGGAACTTTCTTTGGCGCTTCACTGCAAGCGACTGATATCACAAGCAATAATGCAAGTGGATGCCTTACTGTTCTTTTCGTCTCTGATGGAAGTGGGGTAGGTAATTTTGGTTGCGAAATTTCGTGCGGCCCTCCTTGTGAACGTCCCATAGCTGTTATTAATACCTTAGAAGCTGTTCCGTTGCTTATTTGTCCTGGAGAGCAAGTCTCTTTCAATGCTTCTGCATCACAATTTTTCAATGGCGCTCAAATGCAAAGTTTCCAATGGGTTTTTGATGATGGCACTACAGACAATACTTCTTGGCCCACAGTTAATCATACTTTTGATGAACCAGGAGGTTATACTGTTCAGTTGTTAATTACCGATGACAATGATTGCAACAGTGCTAATCTTCCGGATCACGTTGTTTTAGTAAGTACCTATCCCGATTTTAGTTTGCTTTCACCCAATTTCGGATTGTGTGCTGGTGGTTCAGAATTCATGGGAGTGAATTTCGCAATTCCAGATAGTATCTATGCTAACGACAGTTTAAATACTTGGATAAGTGAGCCTTGGAATGATTTACCCAATATCGACCTTGGCGGCGCACTATTTATTCCAGATGATCAATCGCAATGTTTCTCTGATGAAGTGACTTTCTCGAATTTTGATTTGGGACAATCTATCGAATCAGTGGATGATATTGATAGTTTCTTCATCAATTTCGAGCATTCATTCATTGGTGATATCACCATCACATTTATCTGCCCGAATAATCAATCGGTTATTGTGCATGAGCAGGGCGGGGGTGGAACTTCAGCGGGAGAACCCATAGATATTGATACTGATCTTAATCCAGGCGTTGGCTATGATTATTTTTGGTCGCCTGATGCCACAAACGGCACTTGGGCGGATAATGCGGGCGCTACTATTGCCTCAGGAACTTACGAAAGTGCTCAGAATTTTTCGAATCTCATTGGTTGTCCTTTGAACGGTACATGGACCGTGGAGATTTGCGATATGTGGGCTTCAGACAACGGATTTATTTTTGACTGGGGAATAAACTTTGACCCAAATCTTTTTGGTGACTTGCTTTCATTTACTCCAGATTATGGTGTTGATTGCGACTCTACATGGTGGGAAGGTCCCGGAATTATCAGTCAAGACGAAGGTTGTGACTTCATTCAAATAATGCTTGAAGAAACAGGTTCTTATGATTTTACCTATTATGCAACCAACAATTTTGGATGCACTTTCGATACTACAATCATAGTGGATATTTTTATCGCACCTGACGTGGTAGCTGGTCCTGACGTCGTTTTTTCTTGCGATGCTGTTGGTTTGCAAGCAACATTAAACGGGGATCAAGTGCCCTATGTTTTTCAATGGTATCCTGCAACAGGCTTGAGTAATCCAAATATTGCAAATCCGACTCTTAATACCGTAAATGGTCCTATTACGTACACACTTACCGGCTATCCTATTGGTTATCCTGGTTGTGCGACTTCAGATGATATGAACGTATCACTCGATCCCGCATTGCCCTTTCCTGGTATAGAAACTACAGTGCAATTATGTACTACCGCACCGCCATTTTCAATGACTGGTGCGTTGCAAGGTAGTCCAACTTTGGGCGGTGAATGGCAAGATGCAGGCGGGAATGTAATTAATGAAATATTTGACCCAGCGACTCAAAATCAAGGGATCTATTATTATTACATTGTTTATGAAGATTGTGAATTGAGCACACCAATGAATGTGAATATTGGCTTGCCTGAGATCACAATTAGTTTGGATACTACTGTTTGCCTCACTGGAAGCG
>CALRZB010000095.1:0-9359 GCA_943372555.1 Chryseobacterium gleum
TGCGCCAAGCTACAACTTGGACTGCAGGAACTTCACTCCACATACTATCGTTTAGACAATTCCAATGATTAACATCTAAAGCTTCTTTTTTATCCAATTGAGCAAGACATTTATCGCATACTAAGATGGAATCATCTTCAGTTTGATTAGAATGCGGAGGCACTTCATAAACAGAAAGGTTACTAGTTGATTTGCACAGTTCGCAAGAATTATTGCTTCTGTTTTGTAGTGTTTTCTCTACGCTCATGGGTTTGCCTATTGTAAATTATGCGGTGAATCTAGTGTTTTGATACGGATTATGAAAATAGAACGGATTTAGATAAGAACTCAATCCTATCACACTACCTCACTACCACACTATCACACTACCACACTACCACACTATCAAACTCTCTACCCCACGAACTCCCGACCCCACGAACTCTCTACCCCACAACCCCACGAACTCCCGACCCCACTAATTTTCCCTATCTTAGCGCTGTAACCATTCAAGCGCATGTCAAAGAATATCAGTAAGCTCTCCGGCAGGAAAGGGCTTGAGAACAACCTGTTCGAACGTCTAGGTCAGGCCGCAGCTGCTACAGGCACTCCCGATATAGATACACTCGATGCCATTCGAGAAGAATTTCTTGTTGGAAAAGCTACCGTTTACGGGTCAACCTCTTTCTACGATTTCCTTCGCCCAGAGAATCAAGGCAAAAAAGTGTATGTATGCAATGGAACAGCTTGTCTATGCGCAGGGACTCAAGATGCTCTTCACAAAAAACTGGAAGCACAATTTGATGCGAATGAAATAGGGGAAATGTGCTGTCTCGGACGTTGTCACGAAAACAGCGCATTCCACTGTGATGGTAAGAATTTCTCAGGAAGTGATATTGATTCTTTTGATAGAAAAAATAAAAAAGCCACACAAGAAACTTACAATGTGGCTCATCGAGGAACAGCTATTCTTACTGCTGAATATCCAGAAATTGATGAGTACTATTCAATTTGGAAAGACTGTCTGAAGAAGACGCCTGATCAATTGTTGGTAGAAATAAAAAGTTCTGGACTCCGCGGCCGTGGTGGCGCGGGCTTCCCAATGGGCTTTAAGCTAGAGTCTTGCAAAAACACAATAGATGATGAAAAATACATCGTCTGTAATGCAGATGAGGGCGATCCGGGCGCATACTCAGATCGATATATAATGGAACAACGCCCGCATCATCTTCTCATGGGAATGATGATAGCAGGATATATCATCGGCGCTAGTTATGGCGTAGTATACATCCGTGGCGAATACCCCGAGTCTGTTGAGATTATTCAAGATGAAATCAACAAACTCGTTGACAAAAAACTGATTGGAGAAAACATTATCGGTTCCGGTTTCACATTTCGATTTAAAGTTATAAAGGCACAAGGTGCCTATATCTGCGGTGAAGAAACAGCGCTGCTTTCATCCATCGAAGGACAACGTCCTGAAGTACGTGTTCGCCCTCCGTATCCCACTCAAAAAGGTTTGTTCGACAAACCCACAGTGGTTAACAATGTGGAAAGCTTGGCGAACCTGCCATTCATTATTAAAAATGGCGGTGCTGCTTATGCTGCAATAGGAACCGCTAAATCAAGCGGTACAAAATTGATTTCATTGGATAGTTACTTCAATTCCCCTGGAATTTATGAAGCGGATATGGGAACACCCTTATCTGTTGTTATCAATGAATTTGGAAAAGGCTTTAAGTCTGACGTGAAGGCAATGCATATTGGCGGACCGCTTGGTGGTCTTGTTCCTCTCGAAAAGATTGATGCCCTTTCTATCGACTTCGATTCTTTTGCCAAAGAAGGTTTTCTTCTTGGTCACGCATCCGTAGTCTGCATCCCACAAGACTTTCCTATCATTCGTTATATCGAACATTTGTTTCAGTTTACCTCTCATGAAAGCTGCGGCAAATGTTTTCCTTGTCGTCTAGGTTCGAAGCGTGGCGCTGAAATGCTCAGCATGGCAGCTGATGGAAAACTTAAGATTGACAGAGAACTTTTCACAGATTTGATCACAACTATGGAGATTGGATCTCTGTGTGCACTAGGTGGTGGACTGCCGCTTCCAGTGCGCAATGCAATGAAGTATTTTGATGCTGAATTGAAACAGTATTTCGAAAATTAATTCAGGTTTAATTCGAAAATCGGGAAAAAATGAAAGTCATGAATCACAGCACAGACGCCGAAACAAAGGGCCCTCGCAAGATTGCCTATGTCAATAATGTGCCTTACGATATACAAGATGGTGAAACGATTTTGTCACTGCTGAAACGAAATTTCGGTAAAGATGCAGTCCCAACATTATGCGATGCGCCAAACCTTGATCCATTTGGATCGTGTCGTGTATGCAGCGTTGACGTAGCACTTGCTCAAGATGGACCAGCGAAAGCTCAAGCCTCTTGCCACACTCCTGTGATGCCGGGATCTTACATTTATCCGGATTCAAACCGTATTCAAAAATTAAGAAAAAATATAGTGGAGTTGGTACTCACAGACCACCCACTTGATTGTTTGACATGTGAAGTAAATAACAATTGCGAATTACAAACAGTAGCTGCACGCGTTGGTATTCGCGATGTGCGATATCCTGAAGGAGAAACGCATTTGGATAGAAAGAAAGATAAGAGTCATGCATATATGACATCTGATTTTTCAAAGTGTATTAACTGTTTCCGTTGCGTTCGAGCTTGTGATGAAGTTCAAGGTGAAATGGTACTTAGCATGGCTGGACGCGGTTTTGACAGTCACATTGTAAAAAGTTTCGAGTCTAATTTTAAAGAATCAGATTGTGTAAGTTGTGGCGCTTGTGCTCAAGCTTGTCCTACATCCGCGATTAGCGATATTTTCGAATCTAAGTCTGTAGCCGCAGACGAAAAAGTGCGCACTGTATGCACATACTGCGGCGTTGGTTGTAATCTTGAAGTGGCTGTATCTGGTGGAAAAATCAAATCAATACAAGCACCGTATGACGCAGAAGTAAACCAAGGTCACACATGTTTGAAAGGGCGTTTTGCATTTTCATTTTATAATCACCAAGATCGTTTGCGAACTCCTCTTATTCGTAAAAATGGAGAATTGGTCCCGGCTACATGGGATGAAGCGTATGATTACATCGCGTCAGAATTAACTAGAATCAAAACCGATTTCGGTCCAGATTATATCGCAGGTATTTCTTCTGCACGTTGCACAAATGAAGAGAATTATTTAATGCAGAAATTTATTCGCGCCGTAATCGGAACGAATAATATAGATAGTTGTGCACGTGTTTGCCACTCTCCAACTGCACTAGGAATGCAGCGCACGTTTGGAACAGGTGCAGCTACAAATTCAATTATTGATTTGAAATATACCGATTGCATAATGGTGATCGGCGCTAATCCAACAAGCGGGCATCCGGTAACAGGTGCGAAATTGAAGCAGTTTGCAATGAAGGGAACGAGTATCGTTATCGATCCTCGTAGAACAGAATTAGCAAAGTATGCAACGTATCATTTGCAGCTGAAGCCAGGTACAAATGTGGCGATGTTAAATATGCTTCATTACTTCATTATAAGCGAAGGATTGGAGGATATATCTTTTATTGAAAACAGAACGGAAGGATTTGAAGATTTTAAAAATCACGTTTTGAGTTTTGATATTGATGAGTTGTCTCGCATCACTGGAGTGGATAAAGAACTCGCACGCAAGGCTGCTATTGCATATGCAAAAGCACCTAATGCAATGAGTTTCCACGGACTTGGAGTTACGGAACATTCACAAGGAACATACACCGTAATGTTGATTGCGGATCTTGCGATGATCACGGGCAACATAGGTAGACGTGGAGTAGGAGTTAATCCACTTCGTGGACAAAATAATGTGCAAGGTGCAGCAGATATGGGATGCCAACCTCACCAAGGAGCTGGTTACCACGATGTGACGAATCCAGAGTTGCACAATATGTATCAAGATTTTTATCAAGCGAAATTGCCATTGCACATCGGATATAAAATTCCGCAGATGTATGAGGCCGCGATTGATGGAAAGTTGAAGGCAATGTGGTTGATGGGAGAGGACAATGTTCAGACCGATCCAAACACGAATTATGTGAAGAAGGCTTTGAATAATTTGGACCTTTTGGTAGTGCAAGAAATTTTCATGACAGAGACAGCTAAGATGGCTCATGTTGTATTGCCAGCTGCTTCATTCTTAGAAAAATCGGGAACATTTACAAATGGCGAAAGACGCATTCAACGCGTCCAACGCGTAGTGGAACCAATTGAAGGAACAAAAGCGGATGGACAAATTGTTTGTGATATCATGAATAAGATGGGCTATGCTCAAGGCGATTATAGTCCAAAAGAATTGCTTGAAGAGATTTCTCAAATAGTTCCATTCTTCGCTGGTGTGAAGTGGGACGAGTTGGGAGAAAACGGAAAGCAATGGCCAGTCTTAAAGGATGGCACTGATACGGAAATTTTACATACAGGCACTTTCAAAAGAGGAAAGGGAAAGTTTGAAAAAGCTACTTGGAAAGAAACTCAGGAATTAGAACAAAACGCTAGCGAATTTCCATACATACTTACCACGAACAGAGAGCTTGAGCATTACAACTGCGGCAGTATGACACGCCGAACAAATAATGCGCTTATATTGAAAGAAGATGTTCTGATTATTAATCCTGACGATGCTAAATCTCATTTAATCAATGAAGGCGACATGGTATGTGTCATTAGTCCTCGAGGAAAAATTGACGTGAAGGCGCGCATTTCTGACGAAGTAAAGCCAGGAATTTTATCATCCACATTCCACTTCCCTGAAGTGAAAATGAACGACCTTACATCAAATGAAAGAGACAGCGAGGCGATGTGCCCAGAATACAAAGTAGTGGCAGTGAACATTCGCAAATCGAAAGGGCAGTTTAAACAAGCGAACTAATTGGGGTCGGGAGGTAGTTTGATAGTTTGGTAGTGTGGTAGTTTGATAGTGCGAAGAGCAAGTGCTAAGTATGCTAAAGCTGTTAATCAGTCACCAGTCACTAGTCACCAGTCGTTATTGCTTGAGTTCATTTGTGTCCACTTGTTTCCATTTCATGCCTGATTTTTATCACTTTATGACTCGGTGATTTTAGTTATATTTGGTTTAAGATGAGTAGATTTTTTACTCGCCATTTCTCTAAATACTTATAATAGAAAGTCTATGTTAAAATTCTTTTCTGCAAGCACACGTATGGTCAATACGCGAAGAGGTGTTATGGAATGTATGGAAATCGCGATGGGCGATGATTATTCTGATTCTGACTTGATAATTTTACACGCTTCTATTGGACATAATTTTTCTGAACTGATAGATCAAACTCGACTGATGGCTCCAAAGGCGCGGGTACTTGCGGCTTCGTGTTGTGGAGTTGTTGGTCGCGAAGGCGTAAGTGAATCGATGAAAGATATAGCTATGATGGCTATAAAGGGAAAGGAATTTGCCGTAGCGCATGTTGATGAAATATATGGACATAATTCGTTTGAAAAGTGTCTCGAGATGGCCAACTCGATGAAAAAGGATTCTCCTGATATCAATATGATTTATTTTTTGGGATCTGGAATTGATATAGCAAATGACAGATGCATCGAAGCCTTCGAATCTGTTTTTGGTCCAGAGGTCACCATTTTTGGAGCGACCTCTTCTGACAATATGAAAGGGTATATAAGCTTTCAGGCGGTTGACGATAAAGTTATGGAGCACGGTGCATACGCAGTAGGATTTGCTGATAAATCATTATCTGTTGAAACACAAGCTACACATGGATTCGTAGCAGTGGGAGAACCGCTGGTTGTAACTAAATCAACAGGACACATTATACATGAGCTAAATGGCAAGCCAGCTTGGGAAGAGTATCTTAATCGATTAGGCTTACCTCAAAACTCTACTTGTGGCGACTCCATTCCAATAGGCGCTCTGGGCGAGAAATTGTCTCCAGAATTAGCAAAGGAATATGGAAATGACCACATTCTTCGCGTTGTAACAAAGCATGAAGGTTCGGATATGTACTACGCAACCGAATGTTCAGTCGGTACTAACCTTTGGCTCACTACGCGCGATGAAGATTTGATATTTAGTGAAATGGACAGAATGGTGCAGGATATGGTTTCCCGCTCAAATGGAAGGACACCTGTCGCTGTATTTCATGCCGACTGTCTTGCTCGTGGAAGATTCCTTTTCAATAGAATTATCAAAGAAGAATTGGTAGGAAAAATGCAATTCCCATTTTATTCAAATGGTGAATGTCCTCCTTGGTTGGGTATGTATGGATTTGGTGAGTTTGCTAGGCTTGGTGGTAAGAATACTTATCATAATTATACTACCGCGCTTTATGTGATATATCGATAGGTCAGAATGAGCACTGCGCCATCATATGAGGTTTTGTTGCAGCAATACCGAGAATTGCAACTGCGAGTTACTCGTTTTTCTTTTGTTGAACAACAGTTGATTAATACTAGAGATCGTATGGATCATGAGCTAGTCATGTATCGCCGACTTAGTGATTTTAATTTGTTAGCCCTTAACGAAATCTCCGAGCAAGAGTTTTTTAAGCGCATCGCAGAAGCTATAGTAGATATATTCGAAGTCGAGGCTGGAGTATTTCATATCAGACGAATAGATCAAAAGCAGAGCTTTCAATTCATACACGAGGGACTTGAATTAGAGGCGGACCAACTATCTATTCTTGGCGGGGAAATTTCATTGATAGGAGAAGTTTTACCTCATAATACCGTAATTAATTTTATAGATATAGATCGCAGTAGGTATAATATTCTTAATAAATTTTCGAGCGGACTCTGCTATCAATTCGATGACGAAGAGTCGGGCTACGTGATATCCTTGATGGGATTAATTAGCCAACCTAGCGCACCCCTATATGGGGCCATTGAAGAAAGACATCAAACATTTTTTAATGTCTTTATCAATCAGGTGATAAGCATTGTTTCTAATAGAAGAAAAAGTGAGAGAATTCAAGATCAAATCAACAAAATTTCGGAGTCTGAACTTGAGTTGAAGAAGCTCTCAATGATTGCTACGAAAACTCGAAATGGTGTTGTCATAACTGATGCTCAAGGAAGAATAGAATGGGTCAATGCCGCCTTTACAACTATAACAGGGTATGAATTCGATGAAGTCATAGGGCTTAAACCAAAAGATTTTCTTCAAAGACCAGATGTCGATCAAGATGCTCAAGCACAAATCCGAGAAGCTCTTTGGAAAAATGAATCAATAGAAGTAACCATCCAGAATTTTACAAAATCAGGATCGACTTATTTTAATAATCTTCAGATTACTCCTATTCTCGACGATAAAGGGGCGCTTGCAAATTTCATAGCTATTCAAAGAGACATCACTAAAGAAAAACGTTTCCAAGAAGATTTAATGCATGTCAATTCAAAGTTTGAATTGATAACTAGAAAGGCCAATATTGGAATTTGGGAATGGGACGCCTTAACATATCAGGCGATTTGGAATGATGTACTGAGGGCTCAATATGGATTGAATGATGAGGATGCAGCAAGGAACTTTGAAATGCTTTGGCGAGAGGCTATTCACCCTGACGACAAAAGTTTGGCTATTGAAAGCTCTGATAAACTCATTAATGGACTTTCAGATTTTGAAGAAATAGAATATAGAATCATTCGGAGAACCGATAAAGCCGTGCGTATTTTGAGTTGTCTTACAATTGCTGAAAGAGATTCGAATGGCCAGCTTCAGCGGTTAATCGGTAGCGCAACGGATGTCACAGATTTGAGAAATTGGCAAAGCGACATCATTGGAAAAAATGATGAGCTCAAGAAAATTAACTCTGAATTAGACAATTTCGTTTACCGAGTATCTCACGACTTACGCTCACCCCTCCTCGCTATAAAAGGTTTATTCTCCTTGATTTTTGGAAGTAAAAAACTGGATGCAGAAATCCTAGAATACCTCAACCTAGCTGAAGGAAGCGTGAATAGATTGGATGAAACAATTCAGGAAATTCTTGAATACTCTAGAAATAGCAGATTGGCGATTCAGAATGAAGAGTTCGATGTTTTGGATATAGTGAATGAAGTGTATGCCGACTTGAGATTCTCCTCTGAAAAGAACCTAGAGTTTAAAATCGTAGCCGATTGCTCTACCTTGATTTTTTCTGATAAAACTCGAATCAAAGTTCTTTTCAAAAATCTTTTGGGGAATGCCTTTAAGTACAGAAAGAAAAATATCGAAAAACCTTATGTGCATTTTACCATGAATAGGGATGCTGAAACTATTTATTTTGAAATCAGCGACAACGGGGAGGGAATTTCAAATCATAGTTTGAGTAAGGTGTTTGATATGTTTTATAGAGGCACTACGACTAGTGTAGGTACAGGCTTAGGTCTCTATATTTGTAAAGAAGTTGTAGGTAATCTAAATGGAACGATTCAAGTAGAATCGGAGCAAGGTGTAGGAACAACCATGTTGGTTTCATTGCCAGCCTTTAAACACGGATGAGGGATATGAAAGTTTTACTAATAGACGATGATGATATTTTCAATTTTGTGCATAAGCGCATTATTGAAAATGTGGATAGTGGGATAGAAGTTGTTCTACACAATTCATGCATTGAAGCTTTAGACTATTTGGCAAATTGTGGAGATTCATTTCCTGATTTTATCTTTCTTGATATTAATATGCCAGAGATGAATGGATTTGAATTTCTTGATTCCACTTCTCAATTGAGTCAAGAAATTAGAGAAAAATTTAAAGTGTTTTTTGTTAGCTCTACTTTGAATGATGCAGATGTTCAAAAAGCACATTCTTATCCGATGGTTATTGGATTTCAGGACAAACCATTAAATGAAGAAGTGATTACTAAGTTGCTCATGAATAAATAGAATCGAAGGTCGTCTTCTTTTTTTCTATCTTGCACCTACCGTAACCTTATTGGAATGAGAAGATTTGCTATTCTGTTGGCTTTTGTATTGTGCGTTTCATCGCAAGTCGTGAGTCAAACAACCGTGAAAAAAGTAGTGCTCCAAGCATTTTGGTGGGACTATTATAACAGCAACTATACGGATCAATGGGCTAATTATTTGGCCGAATTAGCGCCGCGTTTAAAGTCAATGGGTATTGACGCTATATGGATTCCCCCAACTCCCAAAAATGAAAGTCCATACTATGTAGGGTACGCTCCATTTGATCATTATGATCTCGGTGATAAATTCCAAAAAGGGTATACACGCACCAGAATGGGAACGAAAGATGAATTGCTTCGAATGATTGCAATCATGCATGCTAACGGGATAGAAGTAATTCAAGACGTTGTTCTCAATCACGTCAATGGCGCTGGAAGTGCC
>CALRZB010000096.1:0-9253 GCA_943372555.1 Chryseobacterium gleum
GGAGTGACAATCGAAGAAGTAATTAACTCTATTGTAAAAACAATCGAAGTTCCTCGCTAATTGAACAAGCCTTTTAAAATATCAGCTTTCAAAGCATTTCAACTCAATACAAGATTCTTCATTGGAATTGGTATTGTGTCTATGCTTTATGTGCTTGGATTTGTGGCAAGTTTCTTTACCATTGTTGCCCTAGTAGGCCTTGTCACATTATTCACGATTACAATCATAGAAACAATTGTGCTTTTTTCAGGCATAGTTAAGCTCAGAGCTGAAAGAGAAAAAACGCGCATGTTCTCTTTAGGTGATGAGAATCCTATTCGCATCACCCTGTGGAACGAAGGTGGCATGATGGTCGATTTAGATATTTATGATGAGATTCCATTTCAATTTCAAAAAAGGGATTTTAAAATAGAACAAGCACTTGTGCCCGGCGAAGAGAAGAAAATTGAATATCACCTTCGCCCTGTAATCCGAGGGGAATATCACTTCGGACATATCAATGCTATTGCATCCGTATGGCTCAAACTCGCTTCACGTCGCATTCTTCTCGGCGAACCTTCAATGGTTCCTGTAATGCCGAGTGTGATTCAAATGAAGAAATACGAGTTGATGGCTTTTGCGCGTATTTCCACTTTTGAAGGGATAAAAAAAATCAGACGTCTAGGACATAGTTACGAATTCGAACAAATCAAAAACTACTCGTTAGGCGATGATATTCGAAGCATCAACTGGAAAGCCACAGGCAGAAGAAATACACTGATGGTGAATCAATATGAGGACGAACGTTCGCAACAGGTCTATATGATTATTGATAAAAGCAGAAGCATGCACATGCCGTTCAACGGACTGTCATTACTAGATTATAGCATCAATACTTCCGTTGTTTTAGCCAATATCGCATTAAAAAAATACGATCGTGTTGGACTTATTTCATTCAGCAATTTGATTGGAAGTACGCTTCCTGCGGAAAGTCATGAATTGCAGCTGAAGAAAATAATGAATGCACTTTTTCATGAAAAGCCACAGCCATTAGAAGCCAATTTCGATTTGCTCTATCGCTCTGTGAAAAACGTGATTAAAAGCAGAAGTTTGGTAATGCTGTATCTCAATTTCGAGAGCACCTATGCGATGGAAAGGGCATTGCCTATTCTTCAAAAAATAAATCAACTACATCTTCTCGTAGTTATGATTTTTGAAAATACAGAACTTCATCATTACACAAAGAAAGAAGCAAAATTTGTTTCAGATATCTACGCTCAAACCATTGCCGAGAAACTTAGTCATGAAAAGAAACAGATTGTTTCAAAGTTGAAAAAGCATGGTATTCAGACAATTTTGAGCAAGCCAGAGGACTTGAGCATTAACACGGTAAACAAGTACCTCGAATTAAAGTCAAAGGGGCTCATTTAAGCCGCTGTCTCTTCAAGTGAATATGTGTACTCGTGTTCTTGAATTGCCTTCCCGGAACAGGCGAATCTCAACCCCTTAGTATGCTTATATTTGCACAAATTATTTCAATTAAGCAATGTCGCAAGAGATTTCTGGAAAGTACGAACCAGTTACCATTGAAGAAAAATGGAACAAATACTGGATGGATAACAAATTGTTCAAGAGCACACCGGACAGCCGTCCAGCGTACACAATTGTGATTCCTCCTCCAAACGTTACTGGCGTCTTGCACATGGGGCACATGTTGAACAATACCATCCAAGATGTATTGATTCGTAGAGCTAGAATGCGCGGTTTCAATGCCCTTTGGGTGCCTGGAACCGACCACGCCTCTATTGCTACTGAAGCTAAAGTGGTTCAAAAACTTCGCAAAGAGAACATCAAGAAATCTGATCTCAGCCGTGAAGAATTCCTAGGTCACGCTTGGGAATGGACCAACAAACACGGTGGAATCATCCTCGAGCAATTGAAAAAACTCGGAGCGAGCTGCGACTGGGATCGCACGCGTTTTACGATGGATGAAAAGTATTACGACAGCGTAATCGATACCTTCATTGATCTTTATAAAAAAGGAAAAATATACCGCGGCGAACGCATGATCAACTGGGATCCTGCAGCCCTTACCGCCCTTTCTGATGAGGAAGTAATTTACAAAGAAATTGACTCAAAGCTTTTCTATGTAAAATATGCGATAGCAGGTTCAGACAACGAATTTGTAACCATAGCAACTACGCGTCCTGAAACCATTCTTGGTGATACTGCTATTTGCGTAAATCCAAAAGATGAGCGCTATACACATTTGCATGGAAAGAAAGCGATTGTGCCTTTGCTCAACCGCGAAATTCCAATCATTGCTGATGACTATGTAGAAATGGAATTCGGTACAGGTTGCTTAAAAGTAACTCCTGCTCATGATATGAATGACTTTATGCTTGGTGAAAAGCACAAGCTTGAAGTCATCAATATGATGAATCCAAATGGCACAATCAGCGAAGCTGGTCAGCTCTATGTTGGCATGGATCGTTTTGAAGTAAGAACGAAAATTGTTGAAGACCTTCAAGCTGCGGGCAATCTTGTTAAGACTGAAGTTCACATCAATAAAGTTGGATTCTCTGAGCGCACCGATGTTATCATCGAGCCACGCTTGTCGCTTCAATGGTTTGTAGATATGAAAGACATTAGCAAGCCTGCGCTTGATAATGTATTGAATGACAACATTCGTTTCTTCCCTCCAAAATTCAAAAACAGCTATCGCAATTGGATGGAGAACATCAAAGACTGGTGTATATCTCGTCAATTGTGGTGGGGACATCAAATTCCAGCGTGGTACGGTCCAGAAGGTTCTTTCGAAGTAGCAAAAACAGAAGCAGAAGCATTAGAGAATTTCAAAAAGAGATTCCCCAATGTTACCGCTGCCGATATCAAACAAGATCCAGACGTACTCGACACATGGTTCTCTTCTTGGTTGTGGCCAATCTCTGTATTTGATGGATTTTATAGTGAAGACGAAGTAAGCTATTACTACCCAACTACAGACCTTGTAACAGCTCCTGAAATTATGTTCTTCTGGGTAGCTAGAATGATTATTGCGGGTTATGAATACCGTGGCGAATTGCCATTCAAAAACGTTTACTACACAGGTATTGTTCGTGATAAGCAAGGCCGCAAAATGAGTAAATCACTAGGCAATAGCCCTGACCCATTGGATTTGATGAAAATCTATGGTGCAGATGGTGTGCGTGTTGGTATGCTCTTGAGTTCACCAGCCGGCAATGACTTGCTATTCGATGAAGGACTTTGCGAGCAAGGAAGAAACTTTGCGAATAAAATATGGAACGCATTCCGCCTAGTAAAGAGTTGGGATGAAAAAATCGATGATACTCTTGAGCAACCTCAATCATCAAAAATTGCTATCCAATGGATGGAAAGTAAATTCAATGAGACTCTTGTTGAATTAAATGATGATTACGAGAAATTCAGAATCAACGAAGCATTGATGACCACCTACAAATTGGTGTGGGACGATTTCTGTGCTTGGTATCTCGAAATGGTAAAACCGCCATTTGGCAAGGGAATGGATCGTAAAACACACGAAGCAAGTATTTCAATTTTCGAAAATCTATTGAAAGTTCTTCATCCATTTATGCCATTTATTTCAGAAGAAATTTGGCATCAAGTGAAGGATAGAAATACAACTGCTGAATCTATCTGCGTAGCATCTTGGCCAGAAGTTGGATCAATTGACAAAGGAATTTTAAATTCATTCGATCAATTTACAGAAGCTATTATTGGTGTAAGAAATATTAGAAAAGAAAACAACATTCCAAATAAAGAAAGCATCGCATTGAAGATTCTTGCTTCAAGTAATTACGACAAGAGCTTTGACGCGTCTATCATGCATTTAGGAAATATTTCAGAGGTAGAATTTATCACAGAAAAATTGACTGGTTGCTTTACTTTCTTGGTAAAAGGATCGGAGTTCTTCATTCCATTCACTGCCAACGTTGACGTTGAAGCAGAGAAGAAAAAGATTGAAGAAGAAATCAATTACACCAAAGGATTTTTGCGCAGTGTAGAGGGCAAACTCAACAACGATAAATTCGTCAACAACGCTCCTCCTGCAGTACTAGACGGCGAAAGAAAAAAACAAGCCGACGCCCTAGAGCGCATCAAACTTCTAGAAGAAAAACTCACCTCGTTGAACTAACGGATTTATCAAGTGTTTTATAGATATGTGATTAATGAGCCTTTGGCTCATTGATCTCATCTCTTCCCCAAGACTCATGGAACACGGTCCCTGAGCGGAATGAACGAAGTGAATGTAGTCGAAGGGCGGTGGAAACCTTGGCTCTTTTTTGAATAAATAAACCCCTATACAAATGTCAACAATCACATTCAAAGGAAACAATATCGAGACCGCTGGAACCCTTCCAGCAGTAGGATCTCACGCACCAAACTTCTCATTGATCAAAACAGATTTAAGCGAAGTGAATCTAGATGCATTGAAAGGAAAGAAAGTAGTATTGAATATTTTCCCATCAGTAGATATAAGTATTTGCGCAGCATCAGCTCGCAAGTTCAATCAACTTGCATCATCAATGGAAAATACACTGGTGCTTAACGTTTCTAAAGATTTGCCATTTGCCCACAAAAGATTTTGTGCAGCAGAAGGTTTAGAAAACGTGCACGGAGCGTCACAATTTAAAGACGACAATTTCTCAAAAGCATACGGTGTAGATATGACTACTGGTCCATTCGCTGGATTGATGAGTCGCGCCGTAGTTGTAGTAGATGAAAATGGAGTTGTAAAATATACAGAGCAAGTTCCAGAAATTGCTCAAGAGCCAAACTACGAAGCAGCAATCGCAGCGCTCTAAGCACGAAGATTTGAGTACGGAGCACGATGATGTTAATTCGTACTCCGTACTCTTAACTCTATTCTATTAAAAGTTCACTCTTAGCGTCACAACCAAGTTGCGGCCTGGAGCGCTGATGTTCGAGGCAAACTGACGATAGTTCACATCTAAGATATTGTCTAAGCCCACTTGAAGAGAAGCGTATTTGTTCAACTGAGTTGAAGTGCGCAAGTTCAAGGTATACCACGCTGGCATTCCATATTCTGTTGCATTAGCTTCGTTATCTTCTGCTGCTAATCGGTAATCTTCAATGCGTTTCCAACCATTGTACATCACAAAGAATTCTCCTCTGAATTTCTTGAATTGCAAATTCATCGAAGTCTTACCATACACCGGAGGAATATGATCTAGTGGAGTTTCTTCTCCATCTATTGTAATTCTAGCATACGTATAATTGAATGTGGAACTAAAGCTGAACTTATCATTCACCTGAGCAGTAATCATTCCATTAGCTCCATAAAGGAATCCATCTGCCGCATTAATTGTAGTTACAACATTTGCAGAGTCGCCAGCAAACAGAATTACACTTTCTCCATTCAATGTTGCTGAACCTGTTGTCAATGCATTTTTATAAAGGGTATAAAAACCTGTTGCAGATAACGTCACTTTATGATCAATAGTTTTTGATATACCGAAGTCTACATTATAGGTTAATTCAGGTTTCAACTCCGGATTTGGAATAACCAAATTACCCAACTCAATCAATTCATTGGTATCTGGATCACGAGTAGCACCTACACTTTCAAACACTTTAGCCAAATCATCCACATTTGGAACACGGAATCCTGTGCTACCTACTAAACTAATTTTCCATGAAGGTCCTGGCTTGTAAACCAAACCAAGATTTCCATTCACACCTGAATTATTTTGGTTAATTGAATTGAAAGGAAATGGGAAAAATGTTTTGTCATTGAAAGTTGCATCCAATTGTACATTGCTAAAGCGAAGTCCATCACTTAAAATGAACTTCGGAGAAATCTCCCACGCATGAGTTGCATAAATAGCAATCGATTGCATGCTGCTTCCACCATCAGGATAACGTGTTGGAATCTTCGCCACTTCACCTGTTTCAATATCTTTTGAAGTGGCTGTGCTTTTTACATCATTGTAAGTGAATTCAGCACCGTAGCGCAATTCATTCTCTCCCTTCATCTCCTTCACAAAGTCAGCATTAACAGCCATTACTGTCACATTTTCAACTTGTGATTCTAATGAAGTTTTTGCGCGAGTGCGGACATTTCTTGATTGCTCTTGAGTTTGAAATGAGCCAATTATTCGGGCATTGTCATACGCCTTTGTTTTGCCAGACAAACGAAGTTCGTAGGCAGCAAACAATCTTTCTTGCGGACCATAATACCATTCTGCAAAACGTAATTTACCATTTCTATACTGCGTCAATCGGTCGTAGCGTGGTACATCACTGCTCGTGCTATATTGAAAATTCAAAATATGTTCAACAGTAGAGCTTTGTTTGAACGCAAATTTTTGAAACAAGTCATATTGTTTGTAAGCGCTTCCAACCTGAACATTTGGATTATCATTTTTCACAATACTATCTACCCCATTGATAATCTCAACATACTCTGTACGTCCCCAATAGCCCTGTGTATAAGGGTTACGAACATTTCCTTGTCGCAAATCACCAAAGTTTGAATAGGTAAATGAAGTCAATGAAGCGAATTTCTTTCCGCCAATATTGAAATCAATATGACCTGTATTCTCATTGTTTGCAGAAGAAAAACGAGCGTATGCACCCGCTTTCACATTCAACTTTTCATCGCTTGAATATTCTGGATTTCGAGTGTAAAAATGCATGACACCACCAAGTGCATCGCTGCCGTATACAACAGATCCAGGACCATTTACTACTTCAATTTTCTCCAACACATTATTATCAATAGTGATAATATCTTGAAGGTGACCACCGCGGTAAATTGCATTGTTCATGCGAACACCGTCGATTACCATTAGGACTTTGTTGGCTTCAAAACCGCGCAGGATAGGACTTCCGCCGCCCATCTGACTTTTTTGTACAAATACATTTCCTGTTTGAGCAAGCACATCACCACTGTTTTGTTGGGATAAAAAACGCATATCGTTTCTGCTCACCACTTGCACTTGCTGCGGAATATCTGATGCCTTTTCCTCAAACTTAGAAGCGCTTACAACTATTTCTTTCATGTAATAGGAAGATTCAGACATGAGCAATGTCCAATTCGATGCCTTCAAATCATTGTACGAAGTTATTTCCGAGAAGTATCCGACAAAATCAAAACTAATAAAACTACCATCATTGAATGAAGTCATATCGGCAGATCCTCTGAAATCTGTTTGAAAAGACTTTGTTCCACTTTGATCTGTGATAACCACTCCAACTAGTGGTTGCAATGTTGTTTTATCTCTCACAACAACATTTTGAGAAATTACATTTCCAAAAGAAAATATAGCAACAAGAAGTAAAACAAACTGCAGATTTTTCATACTAATAATGTCAGACGGAGCCCGAAAGTAAACCATAGACCCTTTTCTTACATTAAGGTGTTCAAAAAAGAACACATTTAATTCATATAGTCCTAACAGCAGACTAACTTTGACTCACATTATTTGGAGAAAGATTCGTATGCTAGAGAAAAAGAAGAGAGAATATATAAATCGTGAAATTTCTTGGCTATCCTTCAATGAAAGAGTACTGCAGGAAGCTCAGGATAAAGAAGTACCGCTCATTGCTAGAATGAGATATCTCGGTATTTTCTCCAATAATTTGGACGAATTTTTCAAAGTACGTGTAGCCACTTTGCGTCGAGCTATTTCCTTCGCAAATCGAACGGTTGACCCGATGGACTTCAACCCATCTGAAACAATAGCTGAAATTTTGGAAGGTGTTTTCAAATTGCAGGAGAAATTCGATAAGACATTTAAGCAAATTACTTTGGATCTCAGCAAAGAGCGCATCTATTTTATCGATGAGGCCAAACTTCAACCGTCCCAGAAAACATTTGTAGAAGAATATTTCGAGGACAATGTCCGACCTTATTTGGTGCCTATCATGCTTAATTCAAAGAGTGTATTTCCACCTTTAGATGACAATTCATTTTATCTTGCTATCGAACTTGGCTACAAGTCAGATAAGGCACACGGAGCCTATGCCCTAATGGAGGTCCCCTCAAATCTTCCAAGATTCATCGAGATTCCATCATCAGACAATAAGCATTATGTAATGTTTATTGATGACATTATTCGTTACCGTCTTCGCAAAGTATTTGGTATTTTCAGTTTTGATAGTGCAAAAGCGTACACGCTGAAAATCACGAGAGACGCGGAGTTGGATGTGGATGATGATTTGTCAAAAGGGGTGGTAGAGAAAATGTCGCGTAGTCTTAATGAAAGAAAGAAAGGGCAATATGTGCGTTTGAATTACGACAAAGAAATCCCTAGTCATTTTCTTGATTTTGTTCTGAAAAAACTCAAACTAAAAAACAACGAAAATGCTATACCAGGCGGGCGATATCATAACAAAAGAGATTTGATGTCTTTCCCCGACTTTGGACGTGCAGACTTGTGTTTTGAAAAACAACCTCCACTTCAACACCCAAGATTTGTCGGAGCAAAGAGCATCTTGAATGTAATTAAACAACAAGATGTTTTACTTCAATATCCGTATCACAGTTTTACAAATCTGCTAGATTTCTTGCGAGAGGCCGCGATTGACCCGCACGTTAGAACTATTAGAATAAGTATTTATCGCGTTGCCAAGCAATCTCAAATTATCAATGCATTAGTAAATGCCGCGCGAAATGGCAAACGTGTAATTGCAGTTATTGAACTCGCCGCTCGTTTCGACGAGGCTAATAATATTGAGATTACAAGAAAATTACAAGAAGCGGGAGCGCGCGTTATTCCAGGTGTTCAAGGTCTAAAAGTCCATTCAAAACTTATTCAAATAAGTCGAAAGGAAGGTGCTCGCACAGTGCGTTATTCTCATATTGGAACAGGTAATTTCCATGAAAAAACAGCTCACATATACAGTGATACATCGCTCTTAACAGCCAATCGCGAAATTGGAAGAGAAGTAAGAAAGATTTTTGAATTTTTCGAGAGTAATTATACAAGACATGTATTCCGCTATCTAGTTGTTTCTCCTTTCAATACAAGGAGAAAATTCACCGATCTCATCAACGCAGAGATATTGAATGCTTCTAAGAAAAAAGAAGCCTGGATTACCTTAAAGATGAATAATCTCGTAGATGAAGGGATGATCAAAAAACTTTACGATGCGAGTTGCGCTGGAGTAAAGATTAAACTAATAATCAGAGGTATTTGCTCATTAATTCCCGGCATCAAAGGTCTTAGTGAAAACATTGAGTGTATTAGTATTGTTGGTAGACATT
>CALRZB010000097.1:0-9220 GCA_943372555.1 Chryseobacterium gleum
AAGACGATCCTACTTCAATGGCGTTTTTAGAAAAAATCAAAGTAGTTGGTATCGTTGACCCAAAGAATACTGAAAAACCTAATTTGGCTCGTAAGCCTTTCCAAGCCTACATTTACGACGGAAGTTATCCTCTCTGTAGAGATGTTTACATCATCAGAACAGGACTTCGCGGAACGCTTGGCACAGGCTTTGCCTCGCACGTTGCAGGAGAAAAAGGTCAACTCATAATCCACAAGATGGGAATGGTTGCCGCAAACGCTCCGACCAGAATTGTAAAAATCGTTGAATAAATAGTTATAGTTAGAAACAAATATGAAAAAGCTCTTATTAATTGCCTTAGCATTTATCTCTCTTTTGAGCACCAATGCTCAAACTCGTGAATCAGCCGTAGTCAAAACAATGAACGAACGTTATGAATTGGCTTCTGCTGAATTCAAAACGTTGATTGCTGCTACTCCAACAAATGGAGATCTCTATTTCTTCGCTGGTGATAATTATTTCTACTGGGGAGAGCTTGATTCTGCTGAAGCAATTTTCCGCAAAGGACAAGAAATGGCTCCGCTTAACCCACTCAATTATGTTGGTCTTGGTCGCATCGCTTGGTTTAAAAATAATACCGCATTATCTACTGGCCAATATGCTAAAGCACAGGAAATCATTTCTACTAAAAGCAACAAAATTGATAAAACAACTCAGGCTACAGCTTTCTTGAAAATGGCTGAAACCTATGTTATTTATGACAACAAGAACATTAATGAAGCCTTCATTTTGATTAATAAGGCCATCGCCATTAATGATAAAAATCCAGAGGCATTTGTGCAACTCGGTGACTGTCTTGCAGAAAAAGATCCAAACAATCCTAGTGCTGCTATTGCTGAGTATACCAACGCTCTTAACGTTGATCCTAAATATACCAGAGCAATGCTTCGCAAGGGTATGCTTTATACACGTGTTCAACAATCATCTGCTTGGGAAGAAGCTTTGAAATATTTTGATCAAGCAATTGCAATTGACCCAA
The DNA here is from genome assembly GCA_943372555.1 of Chryseobacterium gleum. Lineage (GTDB taxonomy): Bacteria > Bacteroidota > Bacteroidia > Flavobacteriales_D > Sanyastnellaceae > JAIXWP01. Next base: position 1,019 of record CALRZB010000097.1, read on the forward strand.
ACTTCGCTCCTGCTTACCGCGAAAAAGCAGAGATTCAGCGCAAATCTGGATTGTATAAAGAGGCAGTTGAATCATATGCTAAATACTATGAGCTCAATAAGTCTTGTCGCGTTCAACAACGTTATGCTGCCTTTGTATTCCTTTCAAAAGATTACGCAAACGCAATTGTTGAGCTAGAAAAAGCGCTTCCATGTAATCCTGATTACGTTTACATGTATCGATTCCTTGGTAAATCATATTATGAAACTGGTGATTTCGCAAAAGGATTGGAAAACATCAATACTTTCTTCAGTCGTGCAGATGCTGCTAAAATTCCAATCATTGGTGACGACTACGCTTACAAAGGTCGTTTGCTTAATAAATCTGGGCAAGACTCTCTTGCAATCGTAATGTTCAACGAAGCGGCAAAACTTGATACTGCTTATGCTAAAGATGCATACAACGAAATTGGCGCTATTCACTTCAAAGCAAAGCGCTACGCTAAAGCTGCAGAAGCTTACAAAACTCGCATTGATTTATTAAAAGATGCTGCTAAGCCACTAGATTATTATTACTACGGCCAAGCGCTTTACTTCAGCAAAGAATATCAAAAATCTATTGACGCGTTTGGTGTTGCTTCTAAAGACTATTATGACTCTGATTTTTGGAGAGGTCGTGGTAGTTTTAAACTCGACAATGCCGAAGCTCCTGCAGGATTGGCAAATCCATTCTACGCTAGCTTTATCACTCGTGTAAACGAAAAAGCGGCTACTAACCCTAAGGTGATAGAGTCAAACAAGAAGAACTTGATTGAAACTTATTCATACTATGGTTTCTACTACTTGACTCAAAAGAATTACGAGTGTTCAAAAGCGGCTTGGTTGAAAGTTCAAGAACTTGATCCAGAAAATGCAAAGGCGAAAACGGCTATGACAGACCCACTTATCATCGCGGCAACTGGCAATTGTGACGTTGCGACTGGTGCTGCTCCAGTTTTAGAAATTGCTCCAGAACAGAAATAATACAAGATGTATATATAACAAAAAAGGCCTCGAATTATCGGGGCCTTTTTTGCAGTGTTTCAATAGTTTTAAGCGCTCACAGCGGCTCTCTTTCGAGAAGCTTTTTTAATTGCAATAAATCTCTCTGCATCTTCAACCGCTACTTGAACATCTGTCTTTAGAAGATCTTCTGGGTTTACGTCAAGAAACAATGCAATTTTAAGTAATGTTAGTAGGGTAATATTCTTACCCTTTTCAATTCTGTAAGTATTGGATTTGTCAAGACCAATGTCTTCGCCAAGAGCTTCAAGGGTATACCCTTTTGATTTTCTTTGGTTTCGAATATTAATCCCAACAGCTCTAAGAAACTCCTGTTCGGGTGTTAGTGCCTTGTCCATGTATGCAAAAATGTTGACTCTAAAGTACTAATAATTGCCTTTGGTCACAACTTCACCAGGCTGAAATCCGCTCCAGTAGCCCATTCCAGAAATGGGCGGTTTATACCCTAAAATTGAGTGTTTGTGAATTGTTAATCTTTCAAGGCTTTTTCCCATTTGCTGACAGCAACGGTAGCAACAGCGTTTCCAACCACATTTGTGGCACTTCTTCCCATGTCCAAAATATGATCTACGCCCAAAAGAAGTAATAATCCCGCTTCAGGTATGTCGAAAGACGCAAGAGTGCCCGCTATAACGACCAGAGAAGCCCTAGGAACGCCTGCAATCCCTTTGCTGGTAATCATGAGGGTCAGCAGCATTAACATCTGCTTATCGAGCGGCATATCGATTCCGTAGCTCTGCGCTATAAACAAGCTAGCAAAGGTCATATACATCATACTGCCATCAAGATTGAAACTATATCCCAGTGGAAGCGTGAAACTAACAATTCGATTATTGCAGCCAAAACGCTCAAGTTCTTCCATCATCTTGGGATAAGCCGCTTCACTTGAAGCAGTGGAAAAGGCTAGAAGAAGTGGCTCTTTTATTCTAGAAAACAAGGTCTTGACACGACCTTTTATCAATAACCAGCCAGCAAAGAACAAGATAACCCATAGCAGCAAAAGCCCTGTATAAAACTCTCCAATGAACACAGCGTAAGTCGAAAGTACGCCCAGTCCCTTTTTAGCAACAACTGAAGCCATTGCCGCAAACACCGCAAAAGGCGCCACATACATTACCATTGAAGTCACTTTAAGCATTACGTGACCCACAGAATCGAGAGCCTTGATAATTGGCTCACCCATTTTGCCTATTGCTGCTGTTGCAACCCCAAACAAAAGCGAGAATATTACGATTTGAAGAATCTCGTTTGTGGCCATTGCTTCCACAACACTGCTTGGAATAATGTGTGTAATAAATCCTTTTAAGGTCATCGTGCCTTTGTCAATACCCGCGTCCATTGTAGCTGCAGGAACTTCCAAATCCATCATCAAACCAGGCTTGAAGACATTTACTAAAAGACAGCCTAAGAGCAGAGAAACAAATGATGCGGAAATAAACCATAACATCGTCTTTCCTCCTATTCTTCCTACAGCTTTGATGTCGCCCAGTTTAGCCACCCCGACTACAAGCGTAGAAAACACAAGGGGCGCAATAATCATCTTAATTAAACGAAGAAAAATATCCGTTAAGATGGTTATCACATCAAGAATATTCTTCAATACAGGGTTCATCGTTTCCTCGCGAGAAGCCGCCTTGGAAGCCACTTCTGCAAATCCCCCTCTCTTTCTTTCCTTTGAAATAATCTCGTTGGTCTTTTCCCACTTTGACTTTTGATCTAAGGTAGAGTCCGCTAATACCTTTTCCAATTGAACACTTAAGCTACTGTGATCTGTCTCTTCTTTGAGCTTTAAATCGAGGCTAGCAATGGCCTCATCGTAGGTTTTTGCAGGAGGTGCCGGATACTGAGCATTCAATATTGCACCTGTAATAACACCAATAATTAGTGCTACAAAAATCCAAACAGTAAGTTTATTTGATTTCGACATATCCACAGATTTGAGGCGCCAAGATAGTTGATGCCCCGCAAAATGTGGATTTTGTGTTACTCTTTTCCGAGCTTATTGAAATACTCGTTCACTTTATCCTTGTAATATGGGCGTAATGATGGTGGTACAGTTCGCAACAACTCAGTCTCTTGCTGTTTTCGCTTGATGTACTCCTCGTATTTCTGTGGATTTCCTATTGGATAATCTTTCGCTTCATTGGATTTGCGTTGATTGTCTTGTTCTCTAGTTCTCTCGGCGTCTTCTGCTTTTAGAAGTCGTGATAAAATATCTTGCTGACGCTTAATTGTGGTCTCGTCAATTTTATTGTTCACTATATCTTTCTGAAGCTCTTCCATTTCTTTGGCGATTTGCTTCATTTCATTGCCTTGGCCACTGCCGTCCTCATTCATTTCGCCCGCTTTATCTTCCATCATCTTTCGAATAGCCGCTTGCTTTGCGGCCATTTCTGCAAGCTGTTTGCTCATTTCGCCTTGGCCACCCTTGTTATCTCCTTTGTTTTGGCCTTTCTTCTTCATCTCTTCAAGCTGCTTGCTCAAAGCGTCTTGCCTCTTCTTCATTTCTCCCGCCGAAGGCTTTGGCTTTTTGCCTTTACCTCCTGGTTTCTCACAATTGCCCTGACCAGGCTTATTGCATGAGGCTTGATTTTGCATTTGTTTCAATGCCTCATCAAGCATTAGCGCTAAATTATTAAACGATGTCATCACATATTGCTGAGATGTGGTAATCTCTGCTGTCTTCTTATCTGGAACGCCTTTAAGCGCACGCTCCATGTTTTCGTTCACTTGATTGATCTCACGATTTACAGCCGCTGAAATTTCTGGAACGCGCATACTCAAAGCGAACAACGAGTCCTCAACCATCTTTGCATCGTCCTTCAATTTACGCTGAGTCTGACCCAACTTATTATAATTTGGGTCTTTCAGGTCGATTGTTTTAAATTCCGACATCAATGATTCCTGATCAAAGCTCAGGGTAATAACATTTTCAAGTAAGGCGCGCAATGCCTCCATGTCTTCTTGTTGCTTTTCTTCTGCACCGCCTTGCATCGCCATTTCCATTTGGTTGGCCATGTCTTTCATTTTTTGTGCAGCACTTTTCTGAGATTTGCTCGCGCTACTTTTCTTGTTCTTTTGTAAATCGTCAGAACTTTCCTTTTGATCTTTTTTAATTTCTTCCTCCTGCTGCTCCGTATCAGGAATCTGATTTGGATCCTGAAGCTCTTCATTCAACTTCTCTAGCTCTTCCTTCTCCTTTTGCAGTTCTTCAAACTCTTTATTCAGCTCATCTTGTTGCTTTTTAAGCTCCTCTGCATTTGCATCTTTCTTCTCACTTTCTTTAGAAAGCGCCTCTTGCTTTTCAGCCAATTTCTCAAGCTTCTCAATGGCCTTCTCCATTTTTTGCTCTACTTCCAATTGCTTGAATTCCTCTAACGCACGATCCAATTCCTTCTCCATATCCTCAGCGCTCATTTCCATTTTATCCAACTCTTCTTGAATCTTCTCCTTGTCAAGTTCCTCCATCAGTTTTTGAAGTTCTTCCATCATTTTCTCCATTTCTGGAGTCATGATTTCTTCCATCATCTTTTCAAGCTGTTGCTGCTTTTCAATTAGACTTTCCTGCTGTTGGAATTCATTCTGTTGATTATTCTTATCCTTGTTTTCTTTCTGAATGTCTTCAATTTTCTTCTGCAATTCTTGCTGACGCTTCAAAAGATCTTCAAGCTTCTTTTTATCCTGCCAGTTCATCTCCTTCTTGTCCATCATTTGGCGCTGTAGTTCTTCCAACTCCTTCTCTAACTTCTTCGCATCCTTAAGACTCTCCTCAAGCTTATCCTTGATGTCTTCATTCTTCTGCTCCAATTGTTCTTGCAACTCTTCTTCAGTTGGAATAGCATATTCTTTTACCGCGCTTCGAGATGTCTTGCTTCCATTCACTCCGTCGTTATCACCAACTTCAAAATAATACGTCACCTTAGTACCCGGCTTCACATCGAGCAAACCAAGATCCCAGGTGTAATAAAAATTATCTGCAACGAGTTCCTTAGATATAGGAATAGCAACTGAAGTCCATTGTTCTTCGCCACCTTCTTCACTCTTCATTTGGTAATTAAACGTGAGTGTCTTGAAACCGTAGTCGTCTTTCACCTCACCAGTAAAGTACATCTGCTTGAGTGTAACGCTGTCGCGTTCTTCATCCACTGAAATCAATGGATACAAGTCTGGAACAACTTGAATTCTGTATAAAATACTATCCTTTCCTGTAACCAATGAATTAGATGTGTTCACCACATATGCAGTACTTGCAGATGCTGTTTTTACAAACGCAAACTCATTGTCATCGCCGTTCAAAACGTAAGTGCTATCGCCATATTTAATGCTAAGCTTGTCTGTATTTCGCGTGCTAAATTGCCATTCGATTTTTGTTCCAATTGGCACAGTAATATCGCCTGTGTTTTTTACTTCCTCGTCGATGCGCTTGGTATAGTTGGGATAATCCAATCCTACTTTGAAGTCAACTAGAGCCGGCGTTGGAAGAACTTCTATCTCATACATTTCAGAGTAAAATCCTGATGCATAAAAGTTGAAGTCGGTGTCTTCTTTTAGATTTCGGAACGTATGTGTGAAATGAAGTTTGTCCGTTTTTTCAATCAAATATTGCTGGCCATTGATGACTACATATACTTTTTCTGGAACTTCATTTCCAGAAATTTCAATCTCTACTTTTAAGTCTTCATTCTCCGCTACATTCAAGTCTTGATTCAATACTTTTATTCGGAATGGCGCATCTTCAACGATAATCTGGCCGTGTTTAATCAGTCGATCTGTAGACGTTTTGAGAATGCTTGGTGCTGCGAAAAGTAATATCAAGAAAATAGCAACCGGTGGAATTGCATATTTCAAGTAACGTCTGTTCTGATTGATATCAATCGCGGACGAAAAAGAAACTGGTTTTAGCGATTTTATTTTTTGCTCAATGCCCGCTTGTAACAAACTATTTTGTTCGTCTTTATCTGCAAGCTCTTTTAATTGAAGCGTATTCAATAATTTATCTTGTACGTCAGGAAAATGTTTTCCAATAATCTCTGCAGCTTTTTCATGAGAAATTATTTTCCCCAATCGAAACATTTTAAATAGTGGAATGAAAAAATAACGAGCCAAAACAAAACCTGTAGACAGTAAAAAGGCATAGAATAAAAACGTTCTCATAGCAATCGAGAACCGTCCAAAATATTCGAGTAGCGTAACAAGAAGATAGCTTCCAAGGATAAGAGCGACGCAATAGATGACGCCTCTTACCATTTGGTTTTTATAAAACTTGCGAATGAATTCGTCTAGTCTTGATATAAGTTCTTCGTAACCACTTACGCGCATAATTCCTCTTTTGTGTTTGGTCAACGTTGACGTTCTTTCAAAAGTACGCAAAAGAGCAGCAAAGATTTGAAATCTCTTTGCTGCTCTAAACTTTTTTTAACGACTATGCTGTTGGCTATTTGCCGAATTGACTTGTTAGATGCTTTGAAAAATCAAGCATTTCCTTCTCTTTAAACATTCCTGCCATCACCTGAATACCGAAGGGCATTCCTGAAGACTTTCGTCCAAGAGGCAGCGATATCGCCGGAATGCCCGCTAGATTCGCCTGTACTGTGAAGATGTCTTCGAGATACATCGCGATAGGGTCTTTAGAGTTTTCTCCCAGTTTAAAAGCTTCGTTTGTTGTTGTTGGCAACAAAATGAAATCATGTGATGCAAGAATTTCGAGCGTTTTGTTTTGAATCAGCCGACGCGCCTGTTGTCCTTTCGCGTAGTAGGCATCATAATAACCTGAACTCAAAACGAATGTGCCCAGCATGATTCTGCGTTTCACTTCGCTTCCAAAACCTTCTGTGCGGCTCTTCTTATAAGTATTATCAATACCTGCAGCGTCTTTACTTCTGTATCCAAAGTGAATACCATCGTAGCGCGCAAGATTCGAACTGGCTTCAGCTGTTGTTAGCACATAATACGTTGGAACCATGTGGTCCAAATAGGGGAAATCAACCGGATTTACCTCATGCCCTTCAGACTTCAATCCCTCAACAATTTCCATCATGCGCGAACGCACTTCTGGATTTAATCCCGGACTATCGATACAATCTTTGATGTAGGCGATTTTCTTTTTTCCAGAGATTGGCTGAAGTTGAGAGTAAGGCTCTACGGCCTTTTGAGAGGCTGTACTGTCATACTCATCACTGCCAGACATAAGCTCTAAGAGCAATGCTGCGTCTTCGACCGAGCGCGTCATTGGACCTATTTGATCAAAGCTCGAAGCGTATGATAAAAGCCCGTGACGAGAGATGCGGCCGTATGTTGGTTTCAAGCCAATAATTCCTGTAATTGAAGCCGGTTGGCGAATGGAGCCTCCCGTGTCGCTTCCCAATGCAGCTAGGCACAAGTCTGCTGCAACTGCCGCTGCCGAGCCTCCTGAAGAACCTCCAGGAACTTTTGTTTCATCTAAGGGATTTAGCACGATGCCAAAAGCCGAGTTTTCATTTGAAGACCCCATTGCAAATTCATCGCAATTGAGTCGGCCAATGATTATAGCATCTTCTGCGAGCAATCTTTCTACAACTGTGCTGCTAAATAAAGAGGTGAAACCCTCCAATATTTTAGACGAAGCCGACACTTGGTGGTCCTTGTAACAGATGTTATCTTTGAGACCGATCACCATTCCCGCAAGTTTGCCTGCGGTGCCATTGTCCCATTTCTGCTGAATTTCTGCAGCGCGAAGCCTAGCCTCTTCAGGCCAAACCTCTAAAAATGCATTTAAATGTTTCTTATTTTCAATGGCAGACAGATAATAGTCTACCAATGCGGGAATGGACAACGACTTCCTGCGAAGATCATTTTGAACTTCGGATAATGACGAGTAAAACTTCACGATTTAGCGAGAATTATTTGTTCTCGATTTTATCTGTTCCGTTGCCTTCGCCTTTGCTAGCATCCTTGAACTCTTTCATGCCGCGACCTAGACCACGCATCAATTCTGGAATTTTTTTGCCTCCGAACAAAAGAAGGATGACAGCTAAAATCAATACGATTTCGGTTACACCTAATTTACCCATGATATTTTGTATTTGGTCCCTTTCCTTCAAGACCGTCCATCAGGATTGGGTTCGCAAAGATAGGTAACGATACGTTAATAAACGCTCATAATATTTCCTTAAAAGTACCTTTG
>CALRZB010000098.1:0-9210 GCA_943372555.1 Chryseobacterium gleum
AAAAGGGAGAGCAAAATTGCGAAGCAATTTTGCTCTCCCTTTTTCTTTTTTGCGAAGTGGGAATCGGTCCCCGAGTGTCTCGCCGGAGGCGAGATGTATCGAGGGGCCGTGGACTGCCCTAGAAAGAATACCCCACCGCCGCACCCCACCGCTGCTTATTCTCCGGCTGCGCTATTGGGATATCATTGAAAAAAGCATACTGATGATAGAGTGAAACAGAAATCTTTGTGAAGTAAATATCTACTCCGCCGTGAATTAAATACTGCGTGCCTCCTGTATTTTCTTTTACAATTTCATACTGAAAATCCTGCTTTGCATTTTCAATGGTGTAACCAATTGTGGGTAGTATGCTTGTAGTTTTTGTTTTTTCAATGTATGCTGGATCGCTAGGGGAGTGCACCTTGCGTGAGAAATCTCTTTTGTAGAATAAACTTATCGTAGTCTGAAATTGATCGCCGTAATCGTAATCAAGTTCATTCATTCCCATGATGGTGTATTGTGCAATGACATTTAATCCCCATCTTTTATAGCGCGCTACATAATAGGCCTGAGCAAAATAATTATATGCTCCAGTACCTATTTGAAATAGTGCAGGCAACATCGCTTTTGTTTCGTCGCGCTGCATGTATTTTCCGGTTGGCAGTTTCACGCCAACACCACCAACCAAAATCTGCTTGATGCGATAGTCCATACTATCCGACGTATTTAATAGCGTATAATTCGTGGCAAATTGAATGTCTCCAATACCTTGTATAGTAGTGGTTCTTTCTGTTTCTATTCGTGTATTTGATTTGAAAGGAACAGTGAAAACAAATTGCCAATGTTTGCCTTTGAATTTTCTATAAAAAAAATCAGATGAATAATTCTCATCCTGCAACACGCGGCTGGTGCCGTTTACGTTGAGGTCTGTGTTGGGATGATGAAATAGGCGATAGCCTCCGCGCATTCCAAATTGTGATTTGCCAAACTGTGGAATGATTCCCATAAAACTTCCACCAGCACCGCAACCACAGATGTCACACGCTTGTGCGGTGGTTATTGTAAAAAGTACAATAATCAGAGCGATTATTTTTTTCATGGTTCTGCTATTGTTCTGTCTGACAGAAAAGTGTAATCATTCAACGTGTTCAAGAATGCTAGAAGAGCGTCTCGTTCTTCATCGGTCAGCGGGATTCCGTTGACTAGAGCGGGGTCTAGAGTGGGACTTGATACAATTTGATGATCGTAATGATCGAGAACTTTATTGAGAGTGTTGAATCGGCCGTCATGCATGTATGGATATGTGAAGGCCAAATTGCGAAGCGACGGTACTTTGAATTTTCCCAAATCATCTTCGTTAAGCGTAATTCTCTTTCTACCTAAATCACTGAATGTCCCGTCCAATCCGTTGTTGCGGTAGGAGAAATCCGTGAAGAGTGGTTCAACGTGACAGCTGGAACATTTGCTTTGATATATTTCATATCCTTCTTGTTCTTCCACGGTAAACGCAGCTCTTCCTTCTCGCATCCTATCGTATTTGCTGTCAGTAGAAACAATCATCGACATGTATTGAGCGAGTGCAAATAGCAATTTCTGATCTGTGATTTCGCTAGAGCCAAAGGCTTTTCCGAATAGGTCGGGGTACGTTGAACTTGCGGAAAGTTTAACAACAAGATGTGCCATTGTTTCTCCCATTTCCAAAGTGTCCGTTAGCGGAGCAATAGGCATCACTTCGATGTGGTTGATTCCTCCGTCCCACATGAATGTTGGTGTCCAGGCTAGATTGAATAGGGCAGGGGAATTGCGTTTGCCTTGTCTGCCATAGATACCATGACTAACCGGAATACCATGATCCGCGAAACCGTGGACTTGGGCATGACATGTAGCACAGGATATAGTACTATCTACACTAAGTATTGGGTCGTAAAATAATTTGCGCCCCAATTCAAATCCTTCTGATGTGAGAGGATTGTTTTCAAACTGATAGTGCGGCTCTGGAAAGTGAGAAGGAACCACAAGCCCCTTGAATGAGGCCTGTGGTTCTTCTGTGCATTCTCTTGTACAACCAAGTGCGCTAAACAGTATGATACACCAGAAGAAAAATGATTTTCCGGTGAGTGTCATGATTAATTGTGTACGTGTTCGAATTCAATTCCGTGAAAGAAATTGTGCGCGATGTCATGTGATGTTGCTCCAGGCATTTGCACATTAGATGAAGTTGCAACCAGCAAAGGAGAATCAACATTGTCAAATAACTGAGCGATGTTTACACTCATGTGGATTTGTGGAGTCGCTGTAGGACTAACAGACATAATCGCTGGATCAAATGAGAAAGTACCTGTATTCAAAGCGCTATTCGTTCCAGTGAATCCACCTAGGTGGTAAGTGAATGTTCCATTGCTTGACTGTGGACAATCGCCTTCAAACTTAGCGAAGATATAGCCAGAGTTCCAGCTCCAGAACATGCCATTTGCAACGCTCAGAGCGCCTGATTGCGCGCCGCTTACGTTACGGGTGCTGTCTACACCAATTGTGAATGTAAGATCAGTGTAGTCTCCTGTTGGAACGTCAGAAATGGTCAAAAGATTTGAACCGTCAGCTGAAAGGTCAACGAGGTAGTAGCTTTCTGATTGAGTGAAAACGCTGCCATCCGTTTTCGTGAATTTGATATTTGAAACGTAATACTTAGTTGTATTGAATGTTACGTTTTCTCCCGCAGCAGTTGTGTATTCTGTGCCTAGTGCAAATTCTAGGTCATTAAACATGTGCTCCATTTCAAGAGTTACACTTCCAGTAGAAGCAGATGGAGTAGGAGTGGTTGTATCTTCTTCGTCTTTTTTACAAGAAGAAATAGTTGCTAGAGCAAATAAGCTCATAGCAAAGAAAAATGCTTTGTTCATTATGAAAATTATATGAGAATTAATAAAGTAGTAAGTAGCTGGTGGTAAGTAGTAGGTAATAGGTTGTAAGTAAAAATTACTTCAACCTTCAACCTTAATACTTCATCCTTCGATACAATTCGCCAAGGCGAATCACTCAGGACAAGTACCTCAAACTTCACAGAGCTGGTGGACGATCTAGGGCGCCGTTCTCATATTTTGATAGCAAAGTGTTTTTAAAAGAAGGGTATTCTTTTTCGATAACTATCGCACCGAATGAACATTCGGTTTTTTCAGATGGGATAAAGTTACTTATCTCCAATTTTAACAATTGAGGAATGTTTTGCTCGGCATCTGACATGGCTTTGTTGGCCTCATTCAGTTGTTTGCCGAGAGCACATTTACCATTACATTCAAGCATTGGAATGTCTTTGTTTTCACAAAGTACTTCTGCGTAATAGGTGTAATTGGTGATGTAATTAACGATCATACCTGTCTTCACAAGCACAGGACCTGCAAGGATTATGAGGAGTATGATGGATAAATACTTTCGCAATTTGATTAGATTGCTGAAACAGAGAATTTGTAGAATTCCATAATTTCGTTGCAAAGTAATTTTTTGCAAGCGTCGTCCACTTTGCTTTCAGCAGCTTTTTGGTCAACAGCTTCCACTTGGAGAGTGATGTGTTTGCCAATGCGAACGCCTTTGATTTCTGGGAGACCTAGGGTGCTCATAGAGTTGGTTACCGCTTTTCCTTGTGGGTCTAGCAACGCCTCTAGTGGCATTACGTCAATTTCAGCTTTGAACTTCATGGTTTTTTATAAAATGAAATACTATAGATACGATTGAGTACAAAAGTAAGGCAATCACTATAGAAATAAAAAGAGATTTATAATGTAAAAAGCTGACCAGAATCACGGGCAGCATTAGAATGATAAACGTGTATCTATCCTTATTATCAGCCCATTTGCTGGTTGAAAATTTGAAAGCAATCATTCTCACTTTCGAAATCATTATCAACGAGGTGATAGCTAGAAGAGCTAGAATAACTGGATAGCTCGGCAACTCGAAGTTTCCGCCCATTGAAAATAGTCTATCCTCATAGGTTGCAAGTGCAAGAGCCGCCCAGAACATGCCATTCGCGGGAATGGGCATTCCTTTGAATTCTTTGGTTTGATTGGTGTCGATATTGAAACGAGCAAGGCGATAGGCGCCACCAGCAGCATTAAAGAATGCTAGGTATTTCAAGGCACTCAACGATGGCGGAAGATTTTCTTCCAACATTGTAAAGATGAGAATAGAAGGGGCTACGCCAAAAGAAACAACGTCGGCAAGAGAGTCTAGTTGTTTTCCCAATTCACCATCCGCCTTCACCGCACGAGCCACGGCTCCGTCAAGTAGGTCGAGAAACGCAGCGAGCAAAATAAATAATCCAACGCTGCTTTCATAGCCACCACGAGAGGCCAACAAACAAGCAACCCCACCAAAGGTGAGGTTGCCCAATGTCAATATATTCGGTAAGAATTTCAAATTCCTAATTTCGAATTCCTCATTCCTGATTTCGAATTCCTGATTCCTAATTCCTGATTTCTGATCAGTTATTAGTCACCAGTCACTAGTCACTAGTCGTCGGTCGTCAGTTAGAGCGTCTGCTTCACTTCCACTTCTTCGAATGCTTCAATTTGGTCACCCACTTGAAGGTCATTGAATTTGTCGATGTTAAGACCGCACTCGTAACCTTTTGCAACTTCTTTCACGTCGTCTTTGAAACGTTTCAACGAGCCGAGGAGACCACTGTAGATTACGATACCATCGCGTATAAGACGAATCTTGTTGTTGCGAGTGATTTTTCCGTCGAGCATGAAGCAACCTGCCACTGTTCCGACTTTGGTAATCTTGAATACGTCGCGGATCTCTGCAGTACCGGTGATTTGCTCTTCGATTTTTGCAGACAACATACCTTCCATCGCTTCTTTGATTTCTTCGATAGCTTTGTAGATAACGCTGTATAGTTTGATCTGAATCTCTTCGTTTTCTGCGATTTTACGCGCACTGCTGCTTGGTCGTACTTGGAATCCGACAATGATCGCGTCTGATGCAGAAGCGAGCAATACGTCTGATTCGGAGATTTGTCCAACACCTTTGTGAATGATACGAACTTGGATTTTCTCTGTAGAAAGCTTTTGCAATGAATCCACCAATGCTTCCACTGATCCATCCACGTCACCCTTAACGATAAGGTTAAGCTCTTTAAAGTCTCCAAGAGCGATACGGCGACCGATCTCTTCGATTGTAAGGTGTTTCTTCGTACGAACACTTTGCTCACGTTGCAATTGTTGACGTTTAGTAGCGATGTTACGCGCTTCTTTTTCGTCTTCAAATACGTTGAACTTATCACCTGCATTTGGTGCACCTTCGAAACCGAGAAGTGACACCGGAGTTGCAGGACCAGCCTCTGTTATTTTCTGTCCACGTTCGTTGAACATCGCTTTTACACGACCGCTGTATTGACCAGCAAGGATTGGATCACCTACGCGAAGTGTTCCACCTTCAACGAGTAGGGTAGCAACATAACCACGGCCTTTATCAAGCGATGATTCGATTACAGTTCCTACTGCACGTTTTTTAGGATTAGCTTTTCTATCTAGGATTTCTGCTTCAAGAAGCACTTTCTCTAGAAGTTTGTCGATGTTAAGGCCTTTTTTCGCAGCCACTTCTTGGCTTTGGTATTTACCACCCCATTCTTCAACGAGGATGTTCATACTAGCAAGTTGTTCGCGGATTCTTTCAGGATTTGCACCGTCTTTATCCACCTTATTGATTGCGAAGATCATAGGAACACCTGCAGCTTGCGCGTGACTGATTGCTTCTTTTGTTTGAGGCATCACGCTGTCGTCTGCTGCTACCACGATGATAGCGATATCTGTAACTTGAGCACCACGAGCACGCATAGCGGTGAACGCTTCGTGACCTGGAGTATCAAGGAATGTAATACGTTTTCCACTTGCAGGAAGCATTACGCTGTAAGCTCCAATGTGCTGAGTGATACCACCCGCCTCACCGGCAACAACGTTTGCATTACGAATAAAGTCAAGCAACGATGTTTTACCGTGATCGACGTGACCCATTACAGTTACTACTGGAGGGCGTGATACAAGATCATCAGGATTATCAACTTCTTCGAAAGCACTTTCCGTTACTTCAGCACTTACGAATTCAACTTGGTAGCCAAATTCTTCAGCGATGATGTGAATGGTTTCAGCATCGAGACGTTGGTTGATCGAAGCGAAGATACCAAGCGACATACAAGCAGAGATAATTTCTACTGGTTGTTTGTTCATCATGTTCGCTAGTTCGGAAACTGTTACGAACTCGGTCAATTGCAATACGCTGCTTTGCGCTTGATCGCGGATTGCTTGTTCTTCTGCACGGCGAGCCACTTGGTCACGTTTTTCACGACGGAACTTAGAAGACTTCGATTTACCTTGGTTACCTAGGCGTGCAAGAGTCTCTTTGATTTGGTTTTGAATCTGTTGCTCGTTGAGTTCTTTGCTCTGAGCTGGATTCGCACCTGCGTTTTGTCCACCTTGACCGCCTTGGCCTGGAGCACCAGGACCTTGAGCTGGTCTATTTCTATTGCGTTTATCGATTTCCTGTTGGCGACCAATATCCACTTTTGCAACGCGTTTGCGTTTACGTTTTTCTTTGTTTGGATCGTTTTGCGGAGCAGCGCTCTTCTTCTCGGGAGCTGTAGGCAATTCGATTTTACCCATCACTTTCACACCAGCGAGTTTTTGCGCGTTGACCTTGATCAGCTCTTTTTCGACTGGAGGTGCAGGTGGGGCTGCAGCTGGCGCTGGAGGCGCTTGAGCTTCATGTTGAGGAAGAATGAAAGCTTCTGTTTTTGCAACAGCATTTTGGTGCTCTTTTACAGGGGCTTCTTTCTTTTTGCCTTTTTTGTCAGCTGCTGGCTTTCCAGCAGCAGGAGTAGCTTTTGGCTCTTCTTTTTTCTTGCCTTTTGTCTTTGGCTTTTCAATAGATGACAAATCGATTTTGCCGATGATTTTCACATCGCCAGGAAGGTCATCATCGCTTGGAGTAGCAAGTTCAATTCGCACACCACCTGGAGTTTCTGTAGGGCTAGCAACTGGTTCAGGAACTTCCTCGATTGGAGCTTCGAGCTTCGGTTCTGGAGCAGGAGTAGCTTTTGGCTCCTCTGCTTTTGGCTTCGCAGGTTCTACTTTGCGTTTGAATTGAGACAGATCAATTTCTGACTCTTCTTCTTCAACACCGTCACTTTTCTTCTTCTTGTTAGAATCAATAGTAATGGTCTCGCGTGACTCGCGAGTTTTGGTTGCTTGGGCAGCCTTTTCTTTTGCTTTTTGATCGCTTGAAAATTCGATTTCTAGCAATTCAAACACATCAGCTTCGATCTTGGCCATTGGATTATTATCCACAGAAATCCCCTTTTTACCGAGGAATTCTACGATAGTATCCTTACTAACGCCAAGCGAAACTGCCGCTTTTCCTAATCTTTGTGGTGCCTTGTTTTCGGACATAAATTGTATTTAAAGGATGGAGCGTAAGTCAATACTAATATATTGACTTCGCTTTTATCCTTGACTCTCTTCACTTAAAAATAACTTCCTATTCAAATTCCTCTTTCAAAATACGCAACACTTCTTCCACCGTTTCTTCTTCAAGGTCGGTACGTTTTACGAGGTCTTCTTTCGGAATGTCTAACACAGATCGAGCGGTATCACAACCAATCGATTTCAATTCGCCAATGATCCATGCATCGATTTCGTCTGAGAATTCTTCCAAATCCACATCATCAATGTCAGTTTCATTTTCACGATATACATCAATATCAAATCCAGTTAGGCGACCAGCCAAACGGATGTTATGTCCACCTTTACCAATAGCGAGAGATACTTGATCAGGTTTCAAGAATACGTCTGCTTTAGCATTGTCGCGATCTAAGTTAACACTCGAAATCTTCGCAGGAGCGAGGGCACGAGAGATCAACAATTGATCGTTTGAGGTGTATTGAATAACGTCGATATTTTCATTTCTCAATTCGCGTACGATACTGTGGATACGAGATCCTTTCATACCAACGCAAGCGCCCACTGGATCCACGCGATCATCGTAACTTTCTACAGCTACTTTAGCACGCTCTCCTGGTTCGCGAACAATTTTCTTGATTGTGATCAAACCATCAAATACCTCTGGAACCTCTTGTTCGAAGAGCTTCTCAAGGAATTCAGGTGCTGTGCGGCTCAAGATAATCGCTGGTGAATTGTTGCGCATATCTACTTTGTAAACTACCGCACGGATAGTGTCACCTTTTTTGTAGAAATCGCTAGGAATTTGTTGCTCTTTTGGAAGTACAAGTTCGTTGTCTTCGTCATCGAGTACCAAAATCTCTTTTTTCCATACTTGGTAAACCTCGCCAGAGATAATGTCTCCAACGCGTTCCTTGTATTTTTGATAGATATGATCTTTTTCAAGTTCGATGATACGCGAAGCAAGGTTTTGACGCATAGCCAAAACGTTACGACGACCGAAATCTTCGATCTTAATTTCCTCAATCAATTCTTCCCCAATTTCCAAATCTGGAACAATCTTGCGAGCAAGACTAATCTCGATTTGTGCAACTTCATCATCGAGTTCTCCATCAGGAACAATCTCGCGCGTACGCCAGATTTCCAGGTCACCACGATCTGAGTTTACAATAATGTCGAAGCCGTCTTCGGCTCCCCAACGCTTGAGGATCATATTGCGAAAAACATCTGACAGAATATTTGTCATTGCTTCGCGGTCAATGTTCTTGAATTCTTTGAATTCCGAGAACGCCTCACTTAGGTTTACCCCTTTCATTTAACAATGATTTATTTGAAGCTTATTACAATTTTCGTTTCTGAAATGGTGTCGAATGCAATTTCTTCGTCGCGCTCTACCCATTTTTTTCCTTTCTTACCTTCCACTTCCTCTTTGGTTCGTGTATGAACCACGATCTTTTCCTCATCCGAAGATACTAAAACACCCTCGACAATTGTTCCGTCTGTGCGCTTTACATTTACTGTACGGCCCACATTTTTAACATATTGTCTCTTTAGCTTTAATGGCTTTCCTACTCCTGGAGAACTCACATCAAGTGAATAATCCTCAAGTTCTCTATCCAAATTCCCCTCTACGTGACGACTAACAGAAAGGCAGTCTTCCAGCGCTAAACCGCTATCGCGATCTACCAAAATCTCGATTTTGTTGCCTGGTTTCACAGAAAGTTCAACAATGAACAGATCTGTTCCTTCCATTTTTTCTTCTACTAATTTCGTTACGCGATCT
>CALRZB010000099.1:0-9177 GCA_943372555.1 Chryseobacterium gleum
GACTGGACCATACAACTTGAAAAATAATGAAAGGAATCATTCTCGCTGGCGGCAGTGGCACTCGCCTTTCCCCGCTAACTCTAGCGGTCAGTAAACAGTTAATGCCTGTTTATGACAAGCCCATGATTTACTATCCATTGAGCACTTTAATGCTCGCTGGAATTCGAGACATTCTCATTATTAGTACACCGCATGACTTGCCTGGTTTTGAGAAACTACTCGGAGATGGCAGTCGAATCGGATGTAATTTTTCATATAAAATTCAAGAAGTTCCAAACGGACTTGCACAAGCATTTGTGCTTGGTGAAGAGTTTATTGGAAAAGAAAAAGCCGCTTTAGTTTTAGGTGATAATATATTCTATGGTAAGGGTTTTGGAAAAATTCTTCGCGAGAATACCGATATAGAAGGAGGGCTTGTTTATGCTTATCACGTAAACGATCCTGAGCGTTATGGAGTGGTTGAATTTGACGCCAATCAAAATGCCATTTCTATTGAAGAAAAGCCAAAGCAGCCGAAATCAAATTACGCTGTTCCAGGTCTTTATTTCTACGACAATGACGTGGTTGAAATTGCAAAAAATCTCAAACCAAGTGCTAGGGGTGAGTACGAAATCACGGACGTAAACAAAGCATATCTTGAAGCAGGAAAACTAAAAGTTCAGAAAATGGACCGCGGCACTGCTTGGTTGGATACAGGGACTTTTGCTTCCTTGATGCAAGCGGGACAATACGTTCAAGTAATTGAAGAAAGACAAGGTTTGAAGATAGGATGTATTGAAGAAATTGCATGGCGCATGAGCTTCATTGATGATGAACAATTAAATAAAGTAGCTGTTCCGTTAATGAATAGTGGGTACGGCAGATATCTTATTGAACAATTAAAAGGAGAAAGATAATTTCAAAATACTATGTTGACAATTGCAGAGGTTCAGGAACTGGTTCAAAAAAAGGTAGATGGTTTTTGTAGAAAAAACGGTTCAGGAGCAATTTATAAGCCTGTCAACTACATCCTCTCACTCGGAGGAAAACGCCTAAGACCTGCACTTTCTATCCTCTCAGCTCAAGTCTTTACTGATGAAATTGATGATGCAATCTATCCTGCAATTGCGGTAGAGGTATTTCACAATTTCACTTTGATGCATGATGATATCATGGACCAGGCACCACTTCGCAGAGGAAAAGCTACGGTTCATGAAAAGTGGAATACAAGCGTTGCCATTTTAAGTGGCGATGCGATGATGATTCAGAGTTACCAATTGCTTCACAAGACCAATCCAGAGGGCTTTCACGAAGTATATGATATCTTCAATCAAACAGCATTGGAAGTATGTGAAGGTCAGCAAATGGATATGGATTTCGAGACTCGAAATGATGTTGAATTAGCTGAATATATTGAAATGATCCGTCTCAAGACTTCGGTTTTGTTGGCCGGAGCCATGAAAATCGGAGCGGTAATAGGTGGTGCCGATAAAGTTAACGCCGATAGGTTGTACCGCATTGGTGAATACAGCGGCTTAGCTTTTCAATTATTGGATGATTATTTAGATGTTTTCGGAGACCAATCGAAAGTGGGCAAGCAAATCGCTGGTGATATAATTTCTGACAAAAAAACTTTCCTATTAATCAAAGCTCTCGAGCGCGCAAAAGATACTGATGCAGAGGTGCTGAAGTATTGGATTGGAAAGCGCCCGAAGGATCCGACGGAGAAAGTTCGTGCTGTTAAAGCCATTTTCGAAAAGTTAGAAGTCGATGTTGCGCTAAAAGAAAAAGTGATGGAATATCACGATCGTGCATTGGGCGAACTCGATGCCATTCCTGTAGAAAAGGAGCGTAAGCAAGCGCTGTATGATTTTGCTGAAACCCTTATAGGTCGACAACACTAAGCCCATTCTATGGAAGATTCATTGATACTATTTCCGAATGATTCACTTGATTTGAATTATCGGGAATTGTACGAATCCACGTTTGAACAAATCAAGAAAGATTTCTATCCTCATGTCGATTTGGGCGAAATGCCATTGAATCTTTCAGCCGAACTTTTAAAAGAAATCGTTGAAAAAAGTTTAGAAAAACTTTTGCGCGAAGAGCCTCATTCATTGGGCGCGGTATTGTATCGGATGGATGTCAACGAAAAGGCTACAAAGGCCGCGATAGCCTCGTCGAAGCAGGAAGATTCCACTCGAATATTAGCTTTCAGAATACTAAAAAGGGAGGCACAGAAAGTTTGGTTGCGGAAAACCCTTTCTTAAACCGGCGTTGTTGACTAACTTTGCCCTTTATTACATAGATTAAGCATGGATTCTTTCTCATTTCTCAGTAATACCGACACAAACTCCATAGATATCTTGTACACACAGTACAAGAAAGATCCATCTTCGGTGGACATTTCATGGGCACGTTTCTTCGAAGGATTTGATTTTCAAAAAAGTGAATATGCTGTATTGCCGGGTGGTGATGCGATTAGCGGAGCAGGTGCTGAAGCTTTGCAAAAAGAATTTAAGGTTATCAATTTAATCAATGGTTATCGTCAACGTGGACACTTGTTTACGAAGACAAATCCTGTTCGTGAGCGTCGCAAATACTCGCCTTCATTGGAAATCGAGAATTTTGGATTGAGTGCTGCAGATTTAGAAACAACATTTCATGCTGGTACTGAAATAGGTCTAGGCGATGCAAAATTGAAAGATATTATTGCTCATTTAGACAATTCATATTGTCAGCACATTGGTGTTGAATATCAATACATTCGCGACCCAGAGCGCGTTTCTTGGTTGAGAGAAAAAATCGAAGCTGTTAAAAAGCCAGTATTTTCTGGTGACGAAAAGAAAGCTATTTTCGAAATGTCGAGCCGCGCTTCATTATTCGAACAGTATATCCACAAGAAATTTGTAGGTCAAAAGCGTTTCTCAATCGAAGGTTGTGAAGCATTGATTCCTGCGATGGATTATGTTGTTCGCAAGGGTGCTGAAAAAGGCGTGAAAGAATATGTGATTGGTATGGCACACCGCGGTCGTTTGAATGTACTTTCAAACATTCTCGACAAACCACAAGAGCAGATTTTCCAAGAGTTTGAAGGTGTAGCATACGACGACGAAAACTTCGACGGAGACGTAAAATACCACTTAGGTTTTTCTAGAGATATTGAAGTAGATGGTAAGCAAGTTCATATTACCCTCTGCCCTAACCCATCTCACTTAGAGGCTGTAAATCCTGTAGTAGAAGGATTAGCACGAGCAAAAGTTGATCATTATTTAAATGACTATCATGCCATTGTTCCAATATTGGTTCATGGTGATGCTGCTGTTGCTGGACAAGGTATTGTATATGAAGTCGTGCAGATGGCAGGACTTGACGGATATAAAACTGGTGGAACAATTCATATTGTGACCAACAACCAGGTAGGTTTTACGACTAACTACCTAGATGCGAGGTCATCTATTTATTGCACCGACGTAGCGAAGACGACCTTGTGTCCTATTTTCCACGTTAATGCTGATGATATCGAAGCTGTAGTTCGTGTAATGGATCTGGCGTTGGAATACAGACAGCGCTATCAAATGGACGTATTTGTTGACCTTTTGGGATATCGCAAGTATGGACATAACGAAGGTGACGAGCCTAAGTTCACTCAGCCATCACTTTACAAATTGATTGCTTCTCACCCAAGTTTGCGTGAGATTTACATGAACAGTTTGATTGCAGAAGGCACGATAGATCAAGCTTATGCTGATCAAGTGAAAAAAGCATTTGAGGATCATTTGGAAGGCTGTTTTGAAAAATCAAAGTTAGCGTCACAGACCTATGTGAAGCACTTCTTAGAAGAAACGTGGAAAGGTATTCGCAAGGCGACAGACAAGGATTTTGAAGCTTCTCCAATCACAGGAGTTGACAAGAAGAAATTGACAGAAATTGCGAAGAAGATTACGACTTTACCTGCGGGCGAGAAATTTTTCAAAAAGACAGAAAAGGTTTTTGAAGATCGTCAGAAGATGATCGAATCGGATAAATTGGATTGGGCGATGGGAGAGCTTTTGGCTTACGCCACTCTTCTTGAAGAAGGCCATCCAGTGCGCATTAGCGGACAAGACGTCGAGCGCGGTACATTCTCTCACAGACACGCTGTTGTTAAAACAGATGAGGATCAAGAGAAAGAATTTATTACCCTAAATTCTATTTCAGACAAGCAAGCTAAATTGACTATTTACAATAGTTTGCTTAGCGAGTATGGTGTTCTTGGATTCGATTATGGATATGCTTTCGGTACACCACAAGGTTTGACCATTTGGGAAGCGCAATTTGGTGACTTCAACAATGGAGCTCAAATTATTATTGACCAATTCTTGAGTGCTGCAGAAGATAAATGGGGCACGATGAATGGCCTTTCTATGTTCTTGCCTCATGGATATGAAGGTCAAGGTTCAGAGCACAGTAGCGGTCGTCTAGAACGTTTCCTTCAATTGTGCGCAGAAAACAATATGCAAGTTTGTAACGTGACATCACCTGCAAACTTCTTCCATTTGTTGAGAAGACAAGTGAAGCGCGATTTCCGTAAACCGCTTATTGTATTTACACCGAAGAAGTTACTTCGTTATCCAAAAGCAGTGTCTTCAATTGCTGATATGGCTAAAGGCAATTTCACTGAAGTAGTTGATGATACTGTTGCAAATGTGAAAGAGATTGATACCATAGCACTTTGCAGCGGTAAAGTGTATTTTGATATTCTGGAGCAAAAAGAGAAAATGGGCACTGGAGAAAACATTGCTGCTATTCGTTTGGAGCAATTGTATCCATTCCCTGAAAAGCAACTTCGTGCAGTGTTGGCGAAATATCCAAAAGGTGCGAAAGTGGTTTGGGTTCAAGAAGAGCCGGAAAATATGGGTCCATGGTCATACATGATGCGTATGATGCGCAAAGACAATTTGGATTTGATTTCTCCACCTGCGAGCGCTTCGCCTGCAGCGGGATCACCAAAAGTGCATGACCGTAGGCATCAAGACATGTTGAATAGACTTTTGGGCTATTCCAAGGTGAATGCATAATTCAAAAAAATAGACACTTCGGTGCCGAAATACAAAAACCTTCTCTGTAGCAACAGGGGAGGTTTTTTCTTTTTAGTCCAATTTCGTGTAAAAAAGGTTGAATAAGTCTATTAAAACATGTCGATTGCATTGATTTTAGTTGCAATTTCGCACGAAGAAATTTAAAGGAACAGGCTATGCCGATTATCGACATGAAGGTGCCCAGTCCGGGCGAATCCATTAGCGAAGTACAAATTGCTAATTGGCTGGTAAAGAATGGTGATTACGTTTCAAACGGTCAAGTAATTGCCGAAATTGATTCTGACAAGGCAACATTGGAATTGGCTGCTGAGGCTGCTGGTGTTATCACCATCAAGGCTGAAGCGGGCGATACAGTGGCTGTTGGAGATGTGGTATGTGCAATAGACACAGACGCTGCAAAACCTGCAGGTGCTCCAGAAGCGCCGAAGCAAGAAGCTCCAAAGGCGGCTGCACCTAAAGCTGCGGAAGCGGCTGTTCCTAACCCAATGCCAGCATCAGCACCATCTCATGCGGCAGGTCTACCATCTCCTGCAGCAGGCAAGATGATGGCAGAAAATAATCTTTCATCCTCACAAGTGAAGGGAAGCGGTCCTGGTGGGCGCATTCTCAAAGGCGATGTGCTTTCTGCTTTGGCTGGTGGCATCGACGCTTCTAACGTTCCTCAGTGGGGCGGCAGTCGCGATTCACACCGTGAGAAGATGACTATGCTTCGCAAAAAAGTGGCTGAGCGCTTGGTTTCTGTTAAGAACAATACCGCAATGCTTACGACCTTCAATGAGGTCAATATGAAGCCTATCATGGATTTGAGAGCGAAATACAAAGACGTTTTCAAAGAAAAGCATCAGGTAGGTTTAGGTTTTATGTCATTCTTCACAAAAGCTGTTTGTGAGGCTTTGCATCATTTCCCTTCTGTAAATGCTCAAATCGACGGCACTGAAATTATTTATCACGACTACTGCGATGTGGGAGTAGCTGTATCAACACCGAAAGGTTTGATGGTGCCAATTATCCGCAATGCAGAAACAATGTCATTGGCTCAAATTGAAAAGAGCATTGGCGATGTAGCTAAAAAAGCACGTGATGGAAAAATCACGGTAGATGATATGACAGGCGGAACATTCACAATTACCAATGGTGGTGTGTTTGGATCTATGCTTTCAACTCCAATTATCAATCCTCCTCAAAGTGCAATTCTTGGAATGCACAACATTGTGGAGCGCGCGGTAGTAGAGAACGGACAAATTGTAATTCGTCCGATTATGTATGTGGCTCTGAGCTACGATCACAGAATTATCGATGGTCGTGAAAGCGTTGGCTTCCTTGTAAAAGTGAAGGATATGCTTGAAAACCCAGAGCGCCTAATATTCGGAGGAAAAACGGCTGAGGAAGTACTTCTCGGTCTTTAGAATAAAACTAAATAAGCTAAAAGTCAGGAAATCTGATTTGGGCTTATAATTTTGCGACGCTTTAAACCAAAAGTCAAACTGCATGGAGACTTCTACATCACATCTTTGGGAATATTTCCCAATTGTTTTAATGGCCATTGTGGCATTAGGATTTGTAGTTACCGTTATGGTTCTTACACATTTGCTTGGTCCAAAACGTAAAACCAAAATCAAGCAACAGGCATTTGAGTGCGGTATTGAATCGCAGGGAAATGCACGTTCTCCTTTTTCTATCAAGTATTTTCTTGTCGCAATTCTTTTCGTTTTGTTTGACGTAGAGGTCATCTTCATGTACCCATGGGCGGTAAATTTCCGTGAGCTTGGAGTATTTGGACTTCTTGAAATGTTTTCGTTTATGGGATTGATGATTGTAGGTTTGATTTACGTCATTCGTCGCGGTGCATTGAATTGGGAATAATAAGAACATTGAACCATTCTTTCTGTTGAATTGAGTGGAACAAACTTTAAATAGCATGGAAACATCAGTAGATATTCATCCAAAGTATCAGCCTGAAGGTTTGGAAGGTCAGGGATTTTTTGCCACAAGTCTAGATAAGGCTGTTGGTATGGCTAGAGCTAATTCGCTTTGGCCTTTGCCATTTGCAACATCTTGTTGTGGTATTGAATTCATGGCTACCATGGCTTCTCACTATGACTTAGCTCGCTTTGGATCAGAGCGTATGAGCTTTTCACCACGCCAGGCAGACTTGCTGATGGTAATGGGAACCATTTCTAAAAAAATGGCTCCGATTCTTCGTCAAGTGTATGAGCAAATGGCAGAACCTAAATGGGTTTTGTGCATGGGCGCATGTGCATCAAGTGGTGGAATTTTTGACACTTACAGCGTATTACAAGGAATCGACCGAGTTATTCCTGTAGACGTTTACATTCCTGGTTGTCCTCCACGACCAGAGCAAGTTCTCGACGGAATTTTGAAAATTCAAGAATTAGCGCGCAGTGAATCTGTTCGTCGTCGTGAAAGTCCTGAGTACAAACAAATGCTTGCCAGCTACGGCCTAGAATAAGATGAGCGCATTATTAGAAAAAATACAAACAACGTTGTCGGCTAAGTTTGGCGAGGCTATTGAAAGCAGCCAAATGGATTACGACTTTCCAGTTGTTATTGTCAAAAAATCTCAATTGCATGAAGTAATTGAATTTTTGAAAAATGAAATGGGTTTCAGTTTTCTAACTACTCTTTGCGGAATTCAATTTCCGGATAACAAGGGAGCTGAATTTGCCATGATGTATCAGTTGCACAATCTTCCTTCAAATGAAAGAGTGCGCATCAAGACATTCATGAGCGAAAAAGATCTTGAAGTTCCTACCATTACCGATCTATTCGACGGTGCCAATTGGATGGAACGTGAAGCTTTTGATTTCTTCGGATTCAAATTCAAAGGTCACCCCGATCTGCGTCGCATCCTCAACATGGATGAAATGAACTACTTCCCTCTTCGCAAGGAATATCCTTTGGAAGATGCAAGTCGTCACGACAAGAATGACAAATATTTTGGAAGATAACTTTTGAAGCAAGAACACAACGTGGAAAAAGCACCAATCACTCCGCCAGAAAAGAAGGACTATTCAACTCTGAATTTAGGTCCTACTCACCCAGCAACACATGGGATTTTCCAAAACATCTTGACGATGGACGGTGAGATCATCGTTCACAACGAGCCTACTATTGGATACATTCACAGAGCTTTTGAAAAGCTTTCTGAACGTCGCCCATACAATCAAATCACTCCCATTACTGACCGTTTAAACTATTGTTCTTCTCCAATCAACAACATGGGTTGGCAGATGACTGTAGAGAAATTAATCGGTTGCGATGTTCCAAAACGCGCGCAATACATGCGTGTAATCATTATGGAACTTGCGCGTATTGCAGACCATATCGTTTGTGATACAGTAATCGCAGTTGACTCAGGAGCTCTTTCGGGCTTCTTGTATATGTTTCAATGGAGAGAAAAAATCTATGAGATCTACGAAGAAATTTGCGGCGCTCGTTTGACAACCAACATTGGACGTATCGGCGGAATGGAAAGAGATTTTACTCCTTCTGTTATCGCGAAAATCAAAGCATTCTTAAATGATTTCCCAGCGGCACTAGACGAGTTTGATCGTTTGGTTACGCGCAATAGAATATTCGTAGACCGCACAGTTGGCGCGGGTCCTATCAGTGCTGAACGTGCTTTAGCGTATAGCATGACAGGTCCAAACTTGCGTGCAGCAGGTGTTGACTATGATGTACGTGTGATGAATCCTTATTCATCATACCAAGATTTTGACTTCAACATTCCTGTTGGTGTAAAAGGCGACACATACGATCGTTACATGGTTCGTATGGGCGAAATGGTAGAAAGTATGAAGATCATTCGTCAAGCAATTGACAATCTTCCTGAAGGAAACTTCCACGCTGATGTTCCTGAATTTTATTTGCCAGCCAAAGAAGAAGTGTATTCACAAATGGAAGCGTTGATTTATCACTTCAAAATAGTGATGGGTGAGACGGATGTTCCAAAAGGTGAAGTATATCACAGCGTAGAAGGTGGAAATGGTGAGTTGGGTTACTATCTAATTAGTGATGGTGGTCGTACTCCATTCCGTTTGCACATGCGCCGTCCATGCTTTATTTATTATCAAGCATACGGTGAAATGATACGTGG
>CALRZB010000100.1:0-9142 GCA_943372555.1 Chryseobacterium gleum
TTCCTTTTAACTTGTTGCCGCCAATAATTTCAAATGATGCAGACATATCCTAATTTTTCCTCAAAAGAAATTCACTCACACGCTCATTCTAACGGTGAATCAGATATTTGCTGACAATCTATTCGTGAATAATCAGTGAATGCGAATTCGCTTATCTGTGCGATAGCGATATGTAAGGCTAATTTCTGGACCACCTGAATAGGTAGTGACATCCGATAAACCAGAAACAATGATGTCATAAGTAATGGTTAAATCTAATCGACGCTCCCATTCAAATCCAATCATGGGAATCACGGCACTGCTCCATCTGTAGCCGCAACCAGCGTAAATTGCTGAAGAGTTATTCTCTTTAGTGTATCGCGAATCAGCTCCAAAACGATATTCCGATTTTGCAAAGCCTACCATTTCCATTGCCCCCCTTTGACGTTGAATTAATACATCCAGGCGTCCCGTAAATTTCTTGTAATCTTTCTCTATAAAACCAGTAACAACTTGTCTGATTGGCAATCGATCTTTTCCATTCTGCAAAAAAGTTTGGTCCTGACCCAAATGATGAAACGCATATCCACCACCCACTGCAAAAGGCTTTTCACGATAATAAGTTACCCCCATTCCTAGATCGATTCTGTTGCCAGTTGAATTAGAAAATTGTCTCTCCTTGTTATCAATTGCAGCATCATATTGATAGCCGTTGAACTGCGCATCCCATGTCAAATTATCCATAGAAATACTGCGCTGAACAAAGCCCATTTGCAATCCTGCACTGGCGAAACTATTTCTATCAATTCTCAAATGATAAGCTCCGGAAAGAACCGCATTAAATGTCTTCATTGAAGCTTGCCCAGCTTTGTCATCAACAATTGCTAATCCCAATGCAAACGGAACGCTCTTGGCTCTCCACTCAACATTGAATCCATTGGTTCGAAAACCCTTTAATCCGCTCGACCATTGACGTCGATAAAGTATTCCTGCTTTAATATCATCGTCCATCACTCCCGCTCTCGCAGGATTGTACCAATGCTCAATTTTATTAAACTGACTAAAAGAAGGATCTTGAGCACACGCATTCTTACTTCCAAAAAACAATGGAAGTAAAACGACGCATATCAATAGAATCTTTTTCATTTAATCAAGTTTATCGAATCAACGTTAGTTCACCACTTATCTTTTGATTGGACCCATCATTCAAAACTATATCTGCATAATACACATAGTTGCCGCTTGGAGCAGGTTTGCCGCCATTCTCCCCGTTCCAAGAACCATCTGGAGTTTTGATCTGATAGACACGCTCGCCGTAGCGATTGTAAATTTCACAACTTACTTGAACTATTCCCACTCCTCTTATTCTAAAAATATCATTATTC
Source organism: Chryseobacterium gleum (assembly GCA_943372555.1). Classification (GTDB taxonomy): domain Bacteria; phylum Bacteroidota; class Bacteroidia; order Flavobacteriales_D; family Sanyastnellaceae; genus JAIXWP01. Next base: position 1,365 of record CALRZB010000100.1, read on the forward strand.
CCATCACCATTTGGAGAAAATATCTGGGGAATAAAAATGGGATCTGCAGGAAGAATACATACCGATGCATAAGCCGTATCTGCACAACCACCTTCATTAAATACGATAAGAGAAATTTCTGTTAGACCAGCTCCTGCAAATGACATTGAAGGCGTCGATCCCGCTCCATAGGGCACTATTTCTCCACCGCCCAAATGCCATTCACCGCCGACTGCATTTTGTGAAAAATCTATAATTTGAACATCCTCACGATCTGCATAAGAAATACAATCTTCATTCGGATTCAATGAAAAATTTGCAATGATGGGAGAATAAGAAGGAATCAAGATGGATGTATCGACTTCACATCCACTATCTAAATTGATAATATCCAAATTCAGACCACTGCCCGCCTCAGCGCTTGCAGCAACAGATTCAACACCATTCCAAAACACTTGATAATTGCCACCTGACGGAAATTCAACCATCGCAGAACCCATATCTCCAAAACACAACGTATCACTTGTTATGACTTCATAATCTAATGGTGGAAAAACTTCAATAAAAACAGAATCAATTTTGGGATCAGAACATCCGTCATTCACGGTTACCACAATCATCGTATTTTCCGTCGGAGTGATCGTATGCGTATTGATTGGAAAACCACCATCACTCCAAGTATATGTTAATTGCGTTGTAGGTTCTCCCCCTTCCGCAGAAACAACTATGGTTGATGAGCTACCTAAGCAAACAATAGAATCCGAAACTGAAACTGTTGTGAGAATTTCCTCAGTTACAACCACATCAACTGTGTCACTGCTAGAGCAGGCAATTCCTGCAACAGAATAAACAAACTGATATTCACCCTCACCCACAATTGCAGGGTTCCAAATATTCTCGGTAACTGGCGCTGTCAATATTCCACCATCAGGTATGATCGTGAAAACATAATTCGAATCAATAAAACAATAGTTTGGATCAAGGCCCGAAATTAAAGCGTCTTCCAATTGTTCAACTGTAACAGAAACCGAATCGATGCAACCTGCTGGCGCATTCCAGTATACATAATAGGTTCCAGCATTTGCAACACCAGGATCAAAAGTTCCGTTGTTCGAATCAGTTATTCCGCTGCCTGACCAAATTCCTCCAATGGACTGCATTGTTCCCAATACCTCCGGTGACTCGGTGTAACAATATGTTTTAGGTAAAATATTAAGCGCATCTGGATAAACTGAAACGATAATAGAATCCACACATGTATTTCTTTCGTAATACAAAGTGTGTGTTCCCACTCCCGCCAGAGACGGAGTGAAAAACCAACCATCATAATAGGGATTTGAAATTCCTGGACCTGTCCAGATACCGTCCCATGAGGGCACATGAAATACATTATCGTATTTCAATTCATACGTATCATCACCAAAACAAAAACTCAAATCAGTTACTCCGACGTCAGTTAATATCACATCGATGTATGTTGTATCCGAACAACCATTCGGTGCATAATAAATAATATTGGTAAAGGTGTAAACAGGGAATAATCCGGGATCAAACAAACCTGTTTGCGTATCAATAATTCCTGCGCCAACCCATGTTCCACCTGTTGGTGTAAAACCTGAATAAAATACCTGAGGTTCTTCTAATGGGCAAGCCGTGTGGTAACCATCTCCTGTGTAAATTTCTTTTATAAAACCAGTATAAATTTGCTCACATCCATTTATATGATACGTCAGCTCCAGATCTCCAGGAGGTGCACCACTTGGGGCAAAGACGCCTAAAAGCGAGTCAACTATTCCCGCACCACTCCAATAGCCTCCTAACGGCGCGAAAACCAATGTATCATACCAAATGGATTGGCACAACGTATCAAAACTAAAATCACCACTTATGTCATCCACATTGATGATGACAGAATCTTGACACCCATTTACGCTGTAATACGCCACGTATGAACCAATAGTTGTGGGGTCAAACATACCCGCTACATCTGTATTCGGACCCGACCAAACACCGCCGTTTGGAAGACCTACTAATTGAAAAGGCTGTGACCCAGGACAAGCCGCGACGATGTTATTTGTTCTTATTGGCTCGATTGTGATCAGGATAGAATCAAGGCAGCCAAGCGCCTCGAAATAAATTATATTGACTCCGGCATTAGCTGAATCAGGCTCGAAAAAACCAGTATTCTCATCTTGAATTCCAGGTCCACTCCAAATCCCAAAAGTTTGACCTTGTATAAAAAAAGGTTCTTCAGATTGGCACAAAGAAGTGTCGGAAGTTAAAATACCCGAACCTCCAATTTGAAGTTGGAAAGTAAATGTTTCAGTATTGCCTGTTTCTACTTCGGTAACTACGACATTATAATTTGTGGTATTGTTAGGACATACTGTATGCGGTCCTGCTGTATCAGGCAACCCATGATTCCAATTATAGGTGTAAGTCAAACAACCATCGGTTTGAAACGATAAATCTGCACAAGATCCAGGACAAATAGTTTCGGCTGAACTTATAATTTCTCCTTCAATACCGCAACCATTGAAAATAAATTCTTCTTCAATTTCGAAAGGCCAAAACACTTCGCAGACATCAGGAATTTCAATATCGAGATGTACAAGGTAAGTGCAATTAACGTCAATTGGTTCTTCCAAATTTAGCACCACATAATCACTTGAATCACCCGTGCAGGCATTCATGACATTAAGAACTTGTATTGCCGAACCATTTCTAAAGAAAGTAAATGTTCCTGCATCCACCCAAGCACAAGCAAGGGAATAAGAAAAATTCACTTGAACTAAATTACTTCCGCAAAGCAAGGACGGATCGATAGACAATGTTGGAGGAATTGGGGGAGGTACTTCAGTTTCCCACATCATGGTGAAGCCTGCATAGACTGCGCTATTATCTGATGTAAACACAATTGTCACAGCTCCGCTTGTTGCTACAATTGCACCCGGCAAAGTCGTCCCTGTAAACGTCCCCAAAACTGGACCACCTGTTCCTACACCATCATAAATGGTAAGTTCATCAAGTATATTTTCAATTGTGAAAACACCTTGAAAAGTAAGCGTGATGACTCCACCTGTGTTGATTACAGTCGTGATATTTGAGTTATTCTCATATAGCCCAGTTTCACCACCACTATCATAGAGTAATCCTTGGCAAATAGTAATTGTTGTATCAGACATATCAAATTCCTGAAGCTCCTGTGCACTCATTTCAGAGCAGCAGAAAATAGTTGCTATTGCAAAAAGAAATTTGAAAATATGTGAGGAAAATAATTTCATAGATGACCGAACGTTTATTCGGTTATGGTTCAATAGTAACGACAGGGGTTACCACTTCATTGCTCCAATTTCCCGCTCTATCTTGAATTTGAACAGTAAACTTCGTCGTTTCTGAGGCTCCATTACCAAGGAGAAAAACATGATTTAAAGTCACAGAGTAAGTTCCCTTAATATGCAATTCTTGTTGTTCTGGTGTCATTGGTGGAATATGATACATATCGGCCTCTTCTAATCGAGCATCCTTTACGCGAAGCGAAACAATATCGGGATCTTGATGTCCCAAATCACCTTGATAATCCTCGTAGCCGAATGTCACGACAATCGAATTATCAAACTGAACAACTGAAGTGCTAGATATTCCTTTAAACTCTAGAACCGGAGCTACAGGATTTTCCTCCTCTTTTTTACAAGAAGAAAAAACGACAATGCAGCTTAGCAGAAAGATTATCTTTTTCATTATACAATCTTTAATGACATCAATAAAAACCAAAAATAATTGGATGAATTGTTAGGCACTTCTGTCAAACCACTCTGCACCCCATCATTTATATAGACACGCAAGTATTGACTAGTGCCACTTTCAAGAGCAGAAAGATCAACTGTTGCTTTATAATAAAAAGTCTGTGAGCCATCATTAAAATCCATGGCAGTTAGTGGTGTTGTCAATCCAAATGAAAAATTATTTGCCCCATCAAAATCAGAAACACTTTCAGATAACTTTCCATCAACCGTTGCGAATCCTGTTTGCAAAGCGATATCATCGTATGGCAGAACATAAATATCTACTGTTGTCGCAGGAACCAGAATGGATCCAATTCCGTAGATGGAATTCTCTTCACGAGGATAAGGATTCGTGGTATTTCCAGTTGGAAAAACAACCAATCCATAAACCAAAGGAGGCGCATTTGATCCAAGTGGTGGTGCATTATTGCCAAACATATCCTTCGCACCATCATTAATCCATGCGGTTACCTTCTCGATATAAAGCGCAGATTTTTCATCCCAATCTGAGGTTACATCAACTGCGAGAGGCATAATCCCAGATGTATTCTCAACGTCCACAGTCAGTCTTTCGTGCAGCCATGAAGCCCCAGCATTTCCGGGAACAACTCTATACTCAAAAGAATTTTGTGGGTTATTTGCAATTACGGGTTGATTAACTAATGAATTGTAGGCACTTGAAAGTGTTCTAAATTCCGGTTCAAATGTTCCGTCATGGCATCCGCTATTCGCACAAGTCGGTTTAAAAATTTTCGCATGCAACCAAGCAAAAGAACCCTCAGGAAGATTGTCTGCTGTAGGATTATCATTATCTACTGTGCGCACTAAATCAGCATAAGGATTTGCCGGTTCATCTTTTTTACATGATACAGCGCTCACTACAACAATGAGAAGTATCAAAGATAGAATGGGAATATATTTTCTTCTTTTCATTTTTCAGAATTACATTAAATCCAAGAAAGAATTTGTTCCGTTGGCGATCATTCCCGCATTCTGTACATCGGCTTTTACGCCAAGAATATCAGCAACAGTCAGCATAGCGTCTGATGCTAAACCAATAGGATTTCCTTCGCTTCCAATGACATTATTTGCAGGAATATTTGGACCTGCCATCAACGACCAAATACGAAGTGAATTCAAATCACTGTGGTCATAGGCCAACCAATTGTTCTCATCCAAAATTGCATTTGGTTCATCATTACGTCCACATTCAGGTACACAAATGATGGTTGTATTTCCAGCCATTTCTGGAATTTGTTGAATGTAATCCCACAAGAAACCAACAGCGTGATCTGCGCGGTGAAGTGCTTTTACATATCCACTAAAATTACTGTGGCAGGCATCTACTCCACTTAAATTAACTACTGTAAAAGCGGGTTTGAAATAACTCAACAACTCACACGTAAACCCCACTGTAGCAGTATCTCCATTGTCAGTTACTGGAGGCAAGGTCAAAGTTCCGTTCTGAATTTTTTCATACATCAATTTCATAAATGCCTTGATGCTTTGCTTTTCTTCTTCGGTGTTTCCGAGTGAATTTAGCATACCATCATTATTTGTGAAATTGCTGTCCAAGAATGCTTTCAATCGATACATCGGAGAAAGTTCATTCTCTGGGTGATAGATTTTCGCATTACCCAAATGCTCGAAACCTTGATCATCGAAAGTCACAAGAGGTGCGAAAAAATTTCCGCCATATCGAATACCATAATCTTCATGTCCACTATAATTCAACAATGGAAGCGAGCCCCCAATGCCATTTGCAATAAACCAAGTATCTGTTGCCTTGTAACCACCGTGACGACGTAAGTATTCAAAAATCGTTGGATTAACCGGACGTTGCTTCAAACCTTGACCAGCAAAATCAGCGCCTTGAATAAGTGAGTTATAACCTCCAAAGTGTCCAGAAGACAAAGCTTGAACCTCGGAGAATAATGTTCCTTGTGACTGCAGAGACGAACCAAGAATCGTGGGTATTGGATTTAATCCACCCTCACCAGTTCCGTATACAATTTTCATTGTTGGCGCTTCGCCGGTGAGCATGTTATTCATGATATTTCCTGCATACGGCTCGCCCACTTGGCTATCATCTAAGTACCGTTTTCCAACAGATTCTTGATGGCGAACACCTCCGGCAAACATTACCATCACAACATGATCCGCACTTCTATTGCCAGATGGTGCAAACAATCTTCCGCTTGGAAGAATGTAAGGCGATGCCAAAGCTCCAGCCGTGGTCAACGCAGATTTTTTTATAAAGTCTCTTCTGATCATGGCCGTAGTATTAATAGTACAGATATTCGTTGCTTAATGCAAAACTGAAATACACCAACTCTGGTGTCATATAAGGATTGTTATTGATGAAATTTTTCACCCATGTTTTCTCCCCTTCTGATGGCATTCTAACAAAGAAACGCTTGTATGTATTTTCAATAAACAAATCCATGTCTGCCATCATTTCATCAACGGTCGGCAATTGAACATTTGATTGATTGAAAAAATTCGAAATCAAAACTTCGCGCGCTACCTCTTGGTCGCCGATACTTAGAAAGCACTCATTCAATTCAAAAACGATATCGCTTGAAATTCCAGATTGAAAGAGATTCGTAAAAAGTATTGATACAAATTGCTCATTCGATTTCAACCTTGTCTTATCCGAGGCATCACTGTAAAGAGCAACCTCATTAAGTTCATACATAACATCAGTGTCCTTCTTGCACGACTGCAATGCAACAGCGGCAGCAGTGGCAAGCACAGCTAATTTGCCCAGACCAGCTTCTTGCACTGGTGCGATATTATTATTCGATTCCTGCATACTCATCGCTTATTAGTATTGCTTGTTGAACTAGTGAAAAGTTTGATTCTGTTCCGTAAATCGGAAGTTGCGTGTAAACCTCAAAAGTGGAAGCCTCTCTTGATAAAAGTGATTTATATACCCATCGAATTAGACCTTCATCAAATTCTGTTGATCGCGTAAGCTCCCTGATATAATCCGTCTTATTATCGAAAAAAGTTCCAAATACTGAGCCAGCTCCATTGTATTCAATAGCAGGATAAATGGCCTCATACTCAGAGGTAGTTGGGAATCGTGAGAAACAATCATCGAACGTAGCGTTAATGAAATTAAACGAGTTCATATTGATGTTGTCATAAAGAGAATTGAACATCATCCTGTAGCACATATTTTGAATCTTAATGCTATCATTCATGAGTTCTTCTCTTGATGTCATCACCACCCAAACCTTATTTGCCTCTACCATATAGAGTTCATATCCAAGCATATTACCATTCAGAGAATCCTGCATGGCAATTGCCCGCCATAGTCCCCATTGCTCAAGCAAGAGCGCTTCCGAAGAACCCTCTAGGAATCGACCCTTTTGATCTTCATAAAATTTTCTGAAATAAGCCTCTTTATAACTTCCGTCTCCTTCAAGTGGATCTTCGTTAAACATGAGCTTTTGAACTAAGGCTATCCTAGACGCCTCGCTCATATTGACCGACTTTAGTGATGCAGATTCATTTGACATCTCAACATCGGTCGGCTCCCTGCCAATTAAGTCAATAAAAACACGGTTCACATAATTGTCAATGACAATGCTCGGAATCTGATCATAATCAGGAATCGTGTTATCTGAATAGATAACTTCTTCATTTTTCCTGCAGCTCGAAAGAAATGATACCGCGATGATTGCAAAAACTAAAGAAAATGACAGTTTTTTCATCACTTGCAAAAGATTAGAGGTTTCGAAAGCCAATATAAGCAAAAATTGAGTAGACATTGTTTGTCAGCGGCCGAATGGGAATAATTACCCACTGAATGTTATCAAATGACACTTAATTTCGTCTGACTATATTTGCAGCATGTCAGTCCACAAAGAATTAAAGCGCATTACCACCAATTCTCTTTTAGAGATGAAACAGCGTGGTGAAAAGATTTCTATGCTTACTGCATATGACTTTAGCATAGCTAAAATTGTAGATCAAGCAGGTATAGATGTCATCCTTGTCGGAGAT
>CALRZB010000101.1:0-9123 GCA_943372555.1 Chryseobacterium gleum
ATAACGATCGAGTTTGTGTCCTTTGGTAAGTTCTACTACCTCACCATCAATTCGAGCGCGCACATATCCTTGTTTCATGATATGTTCGAAAAGCTCTCGGTAGTGACCTTTTCGTCCTTTCACCAACGGTGCTAGTATGACAATTTTATCGCCATCATATTCTTTGAGGATAAGCTGAACGATTTGATCGTCTGTATATCTGACCATTTTTTCATTGGTCACATAGCTGAATGCATCAGAAGCGCGAGCATAAAGCAATCGAAGGAAGTCATAGATCTCAGTGATGGTTCCCACCGTTGAGCGCGGATTGCGGCTCACTGTTTTTTGTTCTATGGAAATTACAGGAGAAAGTCCATTAATTTTATCCACATCTGGGCGCTCCATCTCGCCTAAGAACTGACGCGCATATGCATTGAAGGTTTCGATATAGCGTCTTTGCCCTTCAGCATAGATGGTATCGAAGGCTAAAGAAGACTTGCCACTTCCACTTAACCCGGTGATAACCACCAGTTGATTGCGTGGAATATTGACATCAATATTCTTCAAATTGTGCTCGCGAGCACCGATTACTTCTATAATTTCTTCCTGTTGCATATCACGTCAAAGATGGATAGTAACATCAATACAAACAAGAGGTATTTTGTTCATTTATGAATATTAAACAACAGGCATGACTTTGCTCATTTTTCAAATCAATTGAACTGTTATATTCGCGCCAACAACTTTATCGACATGTATTATTCCTCATACCTCCAACTAGACAAGATTCTTGATGCTCAAGGTCTTGAAAGTGACCGCTTAGGCAAGCACGCTCACGATGAAATGCTTTTCATCATTATCCACCAGAGCTACGAATTGTGGTTCAAGCAGATCCTTTTTGAGGTCGGTTCGGTGCATGAAATTTTCTCGAAAGAAAATGTAAACGACAATTCTCCTGAATTGGCTGTTGCTGTTCGCAGAATGAATCGTGTGACTGAAATATTGAAAGTATTGGTGCACAAGGTGGACATTTTGGAAACCATGACTCCGCTTGACTTCCTCGATTTCAGAGATATGTTGCGACCTGCATCAGGATTTCAAAGCATGCAGTTCAAAGTTTTGGAAACAGTATTGGGCTTGACTATTGAGGAACGCCATGGAAAAGAATATGTAACAAGTCAATTGACTCCAGACGATGCTCAAAGCATTTATGATTTGGCGAAAAAGACTCCTTTGATCAAATTGATTAACGATTGGTTGGAACGCATGCCATTCTTTACAGAGCCTCATTTCTGGATGGATTGGGAAGGCGGCCGTGACTTCTGGTCCGTTTACCGCGATACTTACGCTGAATCACTTGGAGAAGGTGAAAAGCAAAATGTTCGCGTTTTCGAGGAATTGTTCCTTTCTGACTTAACCAATGAAGGTCGCAAGATTTCAGACAAAGCTCGTCGCGCGGCATTGTTTATCATGCTCTATCGTGATTATCCAATCATGCAAAACCCATATCGCCTGTTAAACCAACTGTTGGAAGTAGATGAACTTCTGGCTACTTGGAGATGGCGCCACATGAACATGGTTCATAGAATGATTGGTATCCGTGTTGGAACTGGCGGTAGCTCAGGTAAGAATTACTTACGTGAAGCAGCTTTAAAACATTATATATTCAATGAATTTGCTGAATTGACTAGCTTCTTGGTAGAAAGAAATCGCCTACCGAAGTTGTCTAGCGCATTGGAGGCTAAACTTGGATATAACATCTAATCATTCCATGCTTTTCTCTATAAATCCTTATAGTCATACCACAATTGCGTTGTATGAAGAGGATAGTTATGCTTCAATTAAAGATAAAGTAAGCGTCGCTTATCATTTTGAATTTGAACGAAAAGAGGCTACTACTATCTTTTCAAAACTAGCTTTACTTCTAAGAAATGACATTGAGAATCTTGCCCGAATCATCACTGATGAAATGGGAAAGCCAATTGTTCAAAGTCGCGCTGAGATTGAAAAATGTGCTGTGCTTTGTGAGTACTATGCTCATCATTCAACACAATTTTTGGAGGACGAGATTATAGAAAGTGATGCATCCATGTCTTTTGTAAGAAAAGCTCCTTTTGGCGTTTGGTTGGCCATTATGCCTTGGAATTTTCCATTTTGGCAAGTGTTCCGTTGCGCTATTCCTGCCATTGCAGCGGGAAACAGAGTTATTCTAAAACACGCCTCGAACGTAACGGGTTGCGCTATTGCTATTGAAGCATTATTTGTGAAAGCTGGTTTTCAAACACCTGTATTTCAAGTAATCAAAATAAGCTCTTCCCTTTTATCAGAGGTGATTTCAAGCCCAATGATCGGTGGGCTTTCATTAACAGGCAGTGAGGCAGCTGGTAGAAGTGCGTCAAGTATTGCTGCAGCCAACTTGAAACCGCAGATACTAGAGTTAGGCGGTTCCAATGCTTTTATAGTAATGGAAGATGCCGACATCGAACATGCAGCAAGTCAGGCTGTTCTTGGTCGTTTTCAAAATAGTGGTCAAAGCTGCATTGCGGCGAAGCGTATTTTAGTTCACGAAAGCGTATATCATCAATTCCTTTCCATTTTCAAGGAGAAAGTACAAAAGCTCGTTTCTGGAAATCCTATTTCTGAATATGTTTATATAGGTCCATTGGCTAAGGAAGAAATGACCAAAGAGCTTCATCGTCAAGTGAATGAATCTGTGAAGATGGGAGCTGTTGTGGAATGTGGAGGTAAAATGAAAGAAGCGTTTTACGAACCCACTATTCTTACAAATGTCACACTCGACATGCCCTGTATGCAAGAAGAAGTATTTGGACCAGTTGTTCCCGTGGTGTCTTATTCTACTCTAGACGAAGCCATTAAAATCAGTAATAGCACCAGCTTTGGACTTGGAGTAAGTCTATTTACCCGAGATATTGAACGAGCAAAAGGCCTGATTGATCGCTTCAATGAAGGCGCTGTATTTATCAATTCTATTGTTAAATCTGATCCAAGACTACCCTTTGGTGGTGTGAAAAATTCGGGCTACGGTCGTGAGCTTTCTAAAGAAGGATTGCTGGCGTTTACGCAGAGTAAGACGGTGTACTTGCAGTAAGTAGCAGGTAGTAGGTAATAAGTATTAAGCAATAAAAAATAAAAAATCAGCTTTTGGCTGAGAGGGCGGATGAAATCCAGCCGGCGATTAGACAGAGGCCACCTATTGGAGTTATGGGTCCTAGCCATTTGAAATTGATGCTTGTAGCTGTTTGGGTGGAGAGTAAAAATAGTGATCCTGAGAACAGTAGTATACCTATTAATAGGAATCGTGAGGCCCAAAGTCCTTTCTTGAGTTCTAGATAACCAGCTTTCATTCCGTATTGAAAAAGAACTAAGCCCATGGCATGTATAAATAGGTAGAGCACGCCTGTGTTCCAAACCTTAAGTGATTTTTCATCTAGAACTTTCTCTAATGCGTGTGCCCCGAAGGCGCCTAAAATCACGCCAATAGCTAGAAGAATAAAGGCTATTCGTAGAATTCTCATATATTTGAATCAGGTTACAATGTTAATCATTCTGCTTGAATGAACGGTTAACACATTACTATGTATAAGTATCAAAATTGACGGTACAGAAAAAACTATTTAGAGTGAAATTGTAACCCTATAAGACTACAGCCGTTAAAATCAATGTATTGCAGTTTTGACAAGGAATCTTTCTGCAATTGCTAAGTGAAACAAAGTGCTGAGAAGCACTAACAAACGGAAGTCTAATTTTTGATATAAGCGCATGAAACGCATAACACTGGTCATCGCCCTATGGGCCGTGTTTGTAGCCTCAGCGTCTGCCCAAAAAGGTGGAACAGAGCAACAACTCGCAAAAGAAGCCAACGAGCTATTTACCTCAGGAGATTTTCTGAAGGCATATCCGCTCTATTCGCAGCTGGTATCTCTTTACCCTCAAAATGCTAATTACAGCTATCGATTTGGTGCGTGCGCCATCTATAGCGATCCTGACAAAGCAAAAGCTATTCAGTTTCTCAACTCCGCTGCAAAACGCAACGTGGATGATGCGATGGTATACTACTACCTTGGTAAAGCTTATCATTTGAATTATCAGTTCAAAGAGGCCATTTCTGCTTACGAAAACTTTCTTAGTAAAGCTGATCCAAAAATCACAGCGAAATACAATGCTCAACGTGAAATCGAAACATGCATCTATGGTTCGAATCTTCTCTCGAATATCAAGGACATTGTAGTAATCAACAAGACCGAAACGGATAAAGACAATTTCTTCCGTTACATGAACCTTGAGGGTATTGGTGGAAAAATTCTATCGGTACCTGCAGAACTTCAAACTAAACTCGATCAAAAAAGCACATCACCTCGTGTGATGTACTCTTCTGGAAATTCATCGACTATCTATTTTTCTAGTCTTGGAATTGACGGATCAACCGGAAAAGATATCTACTCAGCTCAAACTCTTCCTGATGGAAAATTTAGCGTTCCTGTTAAAGTAACAGGTGATGTAAATACTAAGTATGACGAGGACTTCTGTTTTCTTCATAGCGATGGAAAAACACTTTACTTCTCATCAAAAGGTCACAACAGCATGGGCGGTTATGATATCTTCAGAAGTGAAATGGATCCCAAAACAGGCGAGTTCGGTCCAGCAATCAACATGGACTTCGCAATCAATACTCCAGCTGACGACATCTTCTTTATTGCCGATTCATTAAACCAAAAAGCATATTTCGCAAGCGCACGTAGAAGTGATCAAAACCACTTGCACGTTTACAATGTTCTTGTGCAGGGTATTCCTCTTCAAATCGTTTATTTGAAAGGTGAATTTGTTTCTGAAATTGATGCTGAACAAAAACAAGCAACTGTTCAAGTTCGCGATCAAATGACAGGTCGTATTGTTATTGAAAGCACAACATCTAAGACTACTGGAAATTATACAGTGTATGTTCCAAAAGGTGGTGACTATACTTATTACGTAAAGACAGAAAACAGTCCTGTAGTTCATGAAGCTAAAGTGACTGTTCCCTCATTTGATAAACCTGTAGCCTTTCGTCAAGAAATTCGTTTGCTAAAAGAGAATGGCAAAGAAAAGCTTGTTGTGAATAATTACTTCGATACCTCACTTCAAGAAGATATTTCAACACTTGCCTCAGAAATGCTTCGCAGAAAAGCTAGTTTGGATGTGTCTGATTCTCCTTTATTAGTTGCAGAGAATAGAAGCACAGGAATTGATTTGGCAATTGAAAAAACAATGGAGAACGCTCCACTAGCGGCTGGTTTCGGTGCTGGTGTTACAGTAGAATCTGTTATTTCTGACATGGACAAAGAAGTAGCAATAGTGCGATCTTTTGTTGCTGAGGCAGACAAGAAATACAACAGTGCTTATGTCTACGCGCAGAAGAAACAAAAAGAAGCAGATGCAGCTTTGATTGAAGCTGAGCGTTTGAGCAAAGCGACATCAAACTATACATCTGATGAAGATGTAAAGAAGCTTCGTGAATCTCAAGAATATTTGGCTAAAGCGCAAGAACTTCAACGCGAAGCAAAAGCTGCGATGATTGCTGCCGAGGCTGTAAAAACATACAGAGAAACAGAATCTCAGCGTGCTGATGCTATTGCTGAAAATTTGACTGCATTGAAAAAAGCAAAGAGTGAAAACAACTTTGACAATGTACTTGCAGAATTGAATGAAGAAAAGGCTCGCATCGTAGCTAGTCGCGAAGGCAATGGCAATCCGCAAGCAGAGATGACTGCTAAGGCGCGTGCGAAAGAATCTGTCCTGCATAATGCTGAAGATAAATTGATGAACCTTCGTGAAGAAGAAAAAGAGGCTGTTCAGCGTCTTGCCGCTGCAGAAGAAAAAGTAGCAAATTCAAAAAAGAAAAATGATAAGGTTGCTGCCGAAAACGAAGTGGCAAACTCTCGCGCAGAGCTCGACAATATTCGTCGTCAGATTGTAGCACAAAAAGAAAAGACACAGACACTCGGCAACGAATCAAAAGAAGCGTATGCTGGTGCAATCATGTTTGAGAAATTATCAGCACAATCTACACTTGGTCAACCTGAAAGTGATATCGTGAAAATGGAAGGTGCACAAAAAGATGCGCTCGCTATGAAGCTTTCAGCAATGGAAACACGCTTCGAAGCCCTAGAAATCACAGATCCACAAACATTAGCGCTTCTCGGAGAGTTGGCAACTGGTGACGAACGACTGGTGACTAACGACCAGGTACCGACGACCGGTGACCAACGACCAGCGACTAGTGCTGATGTTGCAACTACTACCACCCAAGAGCCAACGGCTAATAGCCAAGAACCTACTACCAACAACCTACAACCTACTACCGTTTCCGAGATTAAGTCTTTGAACGCGCCAGTGCTAACAGTGATTGGCGCTCCTACTCCGGCGAATGCGCCTTCACGTAGAATGATATTGAGCAATTCACTTGTTCAAACAGAAGAACGTATTGAAGCAATTCAAAAGAAAAGAGCAACAGGTATTAATTCTGATGAAAAAACAGAACTTCAAAACTTGATCGCATATCGCTCTGAGTTGAACAAAGAAATTGCTGCTACCTCTAAAGCTGCATTGCCTGTGGCTTCAAAAGAACAAGCTCGTGAAACAGCTACTGATATTGATCCTGCTTTCACTGCAACAATTCAAACAATTGAAAATTCTGATTTAAACGAAGTTGAGCAAACTAGTCAACGCGTTGCATATCAAAAAGAAGTTATTCAAAAATTAGAAGCGGAAAAAGCAAATAATGCTGCTACCGCGTCAACATCAACAGATGCTTCTCAAATCGCTGAGATTGCAAAACGTGACCAGCAATTGGAAGCTGCTATTTCTTATTTGACTAAGGAAACAGAAAATATTGGTCAGTATAAAGCTGCATTCGATTCTGAGAATAAATCTATTATCGAAAGCACTACAGATACTCGCTCGAAACTTGAAGATCAAATCGGGTTGACTCAAAATTACATGAATACTTTGGAGTCACTTGAAGCAGAAAAACAAGAGCAACTGGCAGTGTGCACCGATCTTAAAGAAGGTGAAGAAATTCGCATGAGCATTGGTGAGATTAAAAAGGAATATCAAACTGCGGAAAGTAAAATGACAAGCTATCAAAGCGATTTGAGCTTGACTACATCTGCAAGCGAACCAGTTATTGCAGCAAATACAACAATTACGACTACTGAGACTACTACTCCATCTACTAAAAGCCAACAGCCAACAGCGATCGAAAAGATTGAGAAAGATGCTGAATTAATCAAAGAAACATTCAAGCCTCATCAAGAAGCTGAATCACTATTCGCATATGAAAGTGGTGATGTAGAAAAGCTTTATCAAGAATATGGTAGTCAAGCTGGCGAATTAAAAGAGACAGCGAAGATTGCGGAAATTCAAAACAACATTCTTCTTATCGAAGCAGAAATTGAAACTGAGTCGAATGCTAAAAAGCAAAAGAAAATGGACAAGAAAGCAGAAAAGCTTTATTTCCAAAAAGCGCAATTTGAAATGGTAAACGCTCCAGTGATTGCTGAAATGTCACGCTTAGAATTTGAAAAAGTCGTAGCTGAAGTTGATGCTCTTAATACAGAGAATCAGGAAGAGTTGAACAGCCGCACTATGCTTCGCGATGAAGTAAGAAAGCTTTACAACCAAGCGAAGAAAGAATACGAAGATGCGCAAGAACTAAGAAAGCAAGCTGGTCCAAAGACAGACGATATCGAAAAGAACGACTATTACAGACAAGCATTTGCAAAAGAGAGTCATGCTATTGCGATGATGCAACAAATTCAAGAAATTCATGGCAACATGGAGACATTGCTTGAGTATGATGATCAAGAGTTGGCTGAGTTGCGTTATGGTAATCCAGCAGATGTACGCAAATCATTCGTGAAAGAAGAAGTTGCAACTACTGCACCGGCTACTACCACTACTCCATCTACAGAGACAGCAGTGGATAGCAAAACAGTTAAATCAGAAGTTACTGTACCTGCGACAGCAGCATCAACATTGCCATCTACAACACCATCTTCATCTACAGCATCTGCTTCAGGTGAAGGCGCTGGATCAGCAGGTGGATATTATGCAGATGGTGAAGCCGCGAACTACTTCTATGAAAGTCCTGAGTTCTTGACTAAGAATTTATATGTAAGAACACGTGGAGCAGTTTATAGCAGTGATCGTCCGATTCCTGTTGACACACGCATGCCGAAAGGAGTTTATTATGCAGTTCAAATTGGTGCATTTAGAAATGCGATTCCACAGAACTTGTACAATGAGTTTGCTCCTATCCATGGTGAGACTATTAAAGAAGGTGTTACACGTTACACCGCAGGTTTCTTCCTTGATTTTGACAATGCAGATCAAGTGAAATTGGATATTCGCCGCATGGGTTACAGCGATGCATTTGTTGTAGCATACCGTGATGGCAAGCGCATCCCACTTTACGAAGCGATGGGCAAAACAGAGAAAGATGTTATGGCATCAGTTGAGAAAGAGTACGTTTACGGCGACGGCGGCGAAGCCCCAGTAAAAGCAACAATAGCAACTACTACAGCAGCCAACAACCAACAGCCAACAACCAACAGCCCAGAGCCAAAAGCTGACTACTACAAAGGATATCCAAATGCAGCGAAGGCTACACAAGTGGAAACAGTGCAAGGTTTGTTCTACACCATCCAGGTGGGCGTATATAGCAAGCCAACACCAGCGAGCAATATGAAGAACATTTCACCACTTAATAGCGAGTTGACTGCAACGCAGAAAATCAGATATACAAGTGGAATTTATAACAACTTAGAAGCAGCAGTAGCACAGCGAGACGCAGCGAAAGCTTTGGGAATCACTGATGCCTTTATCACTGCTTACTACAACGGAGTTCGCATCACGCTTTCAGAAGCAGATCGCCTACTCAAAGAAAACGGAACAACAATCCTTGTCAAATAAAACAGATCATTAGACTTCTGTAAAAAAGAAAAAGCCCCTAACGAGGGGCTTTTTTTATTTTAGTGTGATAGTTCTTTTGTGCGGCAGTTAGACAGTGTGGCAATTATGAAACCAGCCCTTCGACAGGCTCAGGGACCGTTCAGGAATCAGGAATCAGGAATTCGGAATCATTTC